>NZ_JBDHZL010000033.1:0-25550 GCF_039811905.1 Nigerium sp.
CCTGTTCCCTGGACGCCCGCCCCGACGGCCCGCCCTCACAGCCACCCGACGGCGGAGAGGGCGACCATCCAGCCGGTGATGGTGAAGAACGACACCACGGTCGACGTCATCATGGTCGCCGCCCCGAAGTCGCCCTCGCCGAACTGCTCGCCGAGGGTCGCCAGCACCGTCACCGACGGCAGCGCGCACGTCAGCACGAACGCCGCCCGAAGCTGCGGCGCCAGCGGCGGGAGCCCGAGCAGCGGCAGGCCCACCGCCAGGCCGACCGCGAGCGCCGGCATCCCGAGCAGCTTCGCGAGCACCGAGAAGGCGAGGTCGGCCACCCCGCCGCCGATGCGCAGGCCGACGAGCATGCCGCCGATCGAGAACAGCGCGACGGCCGACGACGAGTTCGCCAGCAACTCCACCGCGTGGAAGATCATCGGCGGGATCCGCAACCCCACCGCCCCGACGACGACCGCGGCCACGATCGCGATCACCAGCGGATGCGTGACGACGCGCCAGGTGATGCCGCGGATGCGCACGCTCCACCGCTCGTCGCGGCCCGCGGCCGACTCGAGCAGAATCAGCGCCACCGGGATGATCAGCGTGTTGTCGACGAGCATGTCCATCCCGATCGCGAGCCCGGCCACCTGCGGCAGCATGAGCAGGAAGATCGGGAACCCCACGAAGCCGTTGTTCGTGCCCGACAAGGCGAAGGAGACCATAGCGGCGCGCGTCCGGCTCACGCGGCGGAGGCGTCCCCAGAGCTGCCCGAGCGCGGCCATCGCCATGGCGGCGACCGCGTAGCCCAGCAGGTAGGTGGGGTTCAGGATCTCGCCCAGCGAGCGGCCCGCCACGTTCACGAAGATCAGCGGCGGCAGCGCGATCTTGATGACGTACGTCGAGAACACGCTCATGTCGGCGCGCCCGAACATGCCGAGCCGTGTCGTCACGAACCCGACCGCCACGATCAGGAAGATGGGCACCGTGGCCGACAGGATGTCGATCATCGTCGGCAACATCTCCTCGGCGTCTGACGCGCGCCCTGGTCGGCTCGCGCGGATCCCTCTGCGCAGGCTAACACCGGGACGCCGCGGGCTCGCGGCGTCCCGCTCGACTCAGACGCGGCTCGACTCCGACGCGGCTCGACTCCGGCGCCGGGCGCACCGGCCGGCGCGGCGGGCGTCCGGGGGCTGGTTTGGCGGGACGGGGTAGGTTGGTCCGGTGAATCTTTCGGGCCTCATCGAGCTCGTCGCCTCCGAACCCACCATCTCCGAACTCATGGACGCCGCGCGCGCCGGTTCGCGCGCGACGCTGGACGTCGCCATGCCCGAGGCGATGCGTCCGCCGGTCGCGGCCGCGCTCGCCGGGCCGCGACCGTTGCTGCTCGTCACGTCCACGTACCGCGAGGCCGAGACGCTGGCGTCCTCGCTCGACTCGCTGTTGGGGCCGGACGCCGTCGCCTACTACCCGGCCTGGGAGACGCTGCCGCACGAACGGCTGTCGCCGCGCTCCGACACCGTCGGCCGCCGCCTCGAGGTGCTGCGCCGGCTCGCCGGGCACGACGAGCGTCCGGCGCCGCGGGTCATCGTCGCGCCGGTGCGCGCGATCCTGCAGCCGCAGGTCAAGGGGCTGGGCTCGCTGCTGCCGGTGACGCTGGTCGCGGGGCACGACTACGACATCGACGACGTCGCCCGTGCGCTCGTCGGGGCCGCCTACACGCGCGTCGACCTGGTCGAGCGGCGGGGCGAGTTCGCGGTCCGCGGCGGCATCATCGACGTCTTCCCGCCGACGGAGGAGCACCCGGTCCGCGTCGACTTCTTCGGCGACACCGTCGAGGAGATCCGGCACTTCCAGGTCTCCGACCAGCGGTCGGAGGAAGACACGCTGCCCGAGATCACGGCGTCCCCCTGCCGGGAGATGCTGATCACGGACGCCGTCCGCGAGCGCGCGCTCACGCACGCCCGCGACGGCCGGGTGCCCGGGCCGGTGCGCGAGCTGTTCGAGCGGATCGCCGACGGCCACGCGGTCGACGGCATGGAGGCGCTCTCGGCGGCGCTCGTGGACGGGCTGGAGCTGCTCGTCGACGTCGTCCCCGACGACACGATCGTGGCGGTGGCCGACCCCGAGAAGGTCCGCGCCCGCGCGCTGGAACTGCACGAGACGTCCCAGGAGTTCCTTCACGCCTCGTGGGAGGCGGCGGCCGAGGGCGGCGAGGCCCCGATCGACCTGGAGGCGTCGGCCTACCGGACGCTCGGCGAGGTCCGCACGCGCTCCCTCGGGCGCGGCCTGTCCTGGTGGACGATGTCGGGCTTCGCCGAGGACCCGGAGTCCCTGCAGGTGCCAGCCAGCGAGAGCGAGGTCTTCCGCGGGGAGGTGGAGCGCGCGGTGACGGCGGTGACGGACGCCGTGCACGAGGGCTGGCGCGTCGTCCTCGTCGCCGACAACAACGGCCGCGCCTCGCGCCTGCGCGAAGTGCTCGCGGACGCCGACCTGGCCGGCCGCGTCGAGATCCTCGTCGCCGACCTGCCGCACGGCTTCCGCGTCGAGTCGCTGAAGCTGGCGGTCTTCACCGCGGGCGACCTGTCCGGGCAGCGCGATGTCGACAAGTCCACGCGCAAGATGCCCCGGCGGCGCAAGAACGCGATCGACCCCCTGGAGTTGAAGGCGGGCGACTACGTCGTCCACGAGCAGCACGGCGTCGGGCGCTACGTCGAGATGGTGCAGCGCACCGTCGGCGGCTCGACGCGCGAGTACCTGGTCGTGGAGTACGCGCCGAGCAAGCGCGGCCAGCCGGGCGACCGGCTATTCCTGCCGATGGACCAGCTCGATCAGGTCACCCGCTACGTCGGCGGCGAGGCGCCGGCGCTCGACAAGATGGGCGGAGCCGACTGGGCCAAGCGCAAGAGCCGGGCGCGCCGGGCCGTCCGGCAGATCGCGGCGGAGCTGATCAAGCTGTACGCCGCGCGGCAGGCGTCCCAGGGGCACGCGTTCGGCGCCGACACCGTCTGGCAGCGCGAACTCGAGGACGCCTTCAGCTACGTCGAGACCCCCGACCAGCTCTCGGCGATCAACGAGACGAAGTCCGACATGGAGCAGATCGTCCCGATGGACCGCCTCGTCTGCGGCGACGTGGGCTACGGCAAGACCGAGATCGCCCTGCGGGCGGCGTTCAAGGCGGTGATGGACGGCAAGCAGGTGGCGGTGCTCGTCCCGACGACGCTGCTCGTGCAGCAGCACTACGCCACGTTCGCCGACCGGTACGCCGGCTTCCCGGTCACGGTCGCGCAGCTCTCGCGCTTCCAGACCTCGGCGGAGTCGAAGAAGACGATCGAGGGCATCGCCGACGGGTCGGTGGACGTCGTCATCGGCACGCACCGGCTGCTCTCGGACGCCGTGCAGTTCAAGGATCTCGGCCTCGTCGTCATCGACGAGGAGCAGCGGTTCGGCGTCGAGCACAAGGAGGCGCTGAAGAAGCTGCGGCTGAACGTCGACGTGCTGGCCATGTCCGCGACGCCGATCCCGCGGACGCTGGAGATGGCCGTCACCGGCATCCGCGAGATGTCGGTGATCTCGACGCCGCCCGAGGAGCGGCACCCCGTCCTCACGTTCGCCGGCCCCTACGACGACGGCCAGGTGCGCGCGGCGATCCGCCGCGAGCTGGCCCGCGAGGGGCAGGTCTTCTACATCCACAACCGCGTCGGCACGATCGAGAAGGCCGCGGCGAAGCTGCGCGACCTCGTCCCGGAGGCGCGCGTCGCGGTCGCGCACGGACAGATGAATGAGAGCGCGCTCGAGCAGGTGATGGTCGACTTTTGGGAGCGGCGGGCCGACGTCCTGGTCTGCACGACGATCGTCGAGGCCGGCCTCGACATCTCCACGGCCAACACGCTCATCATCGAGCGCGCCGACCTGCTGGGCCTGTCGCAGTTGCACCAGCTGCGCGGGCGGGTGGGCCGCGGCCGCGAGCGCGGTTATGCCTACTTCCTCTACCCGCCCGAGAAGCCGCTCACCGACACCGCGCACGACCGCCTCGCGACGATGGCCGCGCACGCCGACCTGGGCGCGGGCATGGCGATCGCGATGAAAGACCTGGAGATCCGCGGCGCCGGCAACCTGTTGGGCGGCGAGCAGTCGGGCCACATCGCCGACGTCGGGTTCGACCTCTACATCCGGCTGGTGGGGGAGGCGGTCGCCGACTTCCGCGGGGAGGACACCGAGCCCGAGCCCGAGATGAAGATCGAGCTGCCCGTCGAGGCGCACCTGCCGGTCGACTACGTCGAGTCCGAACGGCTGCGGCTGGAGATGTACAAGCGGCTGGCGCAGGTGCGCAGCGAGGACGACCTCGCGGCCGTCCGCGCGGAGCTCACCGACCGCTACGGGACGCCGCCCGAGCCGGTCGAGGCGCTGCTCGAGGTCGCCCGCTTCCGCATCCTGTGCCGCAGCGTGGGGCTCACCGAGGTGATCTCGGCGGGGCAGAACATCCGGTTCAGCCCGGCGGACCTCCCCGACTCGCGCGTGCTGCGGCTGGGCCGGCTGTACCCGGGCTCGAAGGTGCTGAAGGCGTCTCGACAGGTGCTGCTGCCGCGGCCGGTCACCCGGCCGATCGGCGGCCAGCCCGTCAAGGACGCCGCCCTGCTGGCGTGGGCCACGAAGGCCGTCACCGACCTCTTCGCCTGACGCCCGAGATCGTCGCTGTGGGCAACCAATCCGGCCCCTCGTCCGTAGTGCAGGCAGAAAACCACGACGGGAGGACGAGATGGGCGCAGCAGCGGGCAGCCGCGACGCGTCGTTCACGGCGTTCATGCTGGACGCCGCCCTGCGGACGCTGGGTGCCTGGGAGTCCGACGGCGGGTGGACCAGGGACCTCGGGGCGCGGCGTCCCCCAGGCGCCGGACGCGGTGGGCGAGCTGCCGGGCCACGGCACGGTGCTGCTCGTGTCCGGTCCGGCAACCGCCGGCGGGCCGGGCACCCTGAGGATCGCGTGGCGCGACTCCCGAGGAACGGCCCACTCGGTGGAAGGCTGATGCCGCTAAGATCGCGATGAGCCCGCCGAGGGGCTCGGGCCGGTCCGCACCGCACGATGGAGGAGCATCCCACGATGAACAAGGCAGTCCACGCACTCGCGGCCGTCACGTTGGGTGCGTTGGCACTCGTGGGTTGCGCGGCGCAGAACCCGAACGACGCGGCGATCGTGGGCAACACGCAGGTGCGCCAGGCCGACGTCGACCAGACCGTCGCCGAGCTGCTCGCCGCCACCCAGGCTCAGCCGGGCCAACTCCGGCTCGCCGTGGTGAACACCCTCATCAACGGGCAGGTCGCCCAGCAGTTGGCGTCGACCAACAACGTGCCGCTGACCGACGAGGCGCGCGCCGAGATCGTCAAGCAGGTGCCCGAGCTCGTGCAGCTCTCGCAGACCGAGGGCGGCCGCCGCTACGTCGACAACGCGACCGACTACGTGATCGTCGCCCGCAAGCTGGGCCAGGACAAGTACCTCACCGAGTGCTCGCGCATGCAGATCTCGGTGAACCCGCGCTACGGCTCGTGGGTGCCGGACGCCTGCCAGCTCAGCGGCGCGAGCGGTAGCCTGTCGCGCGTCGCGCCCACGATGCCGAACCCGTGATCGCGTCGTGAGCGAGGCGCGGCACCCCGGGCTCGACCGGCTCGCGGAGGTCATGCACGCCATCCGCTCCGGCTGTCCGTGGGACGCCGGGCAGACCCACGCGTCCCTCGTCACCTACCTGGTGGAGGAGACGGCGGAGGTCGTCGAGGCGATCGAGGCCGGCGACGACGTCGACCTGCGCGAGGAGTTGGGCGACCTGTTGCTGCAGGTCTTCTTCCACGCCGAGATCGCGGCCGAAGAGGGCCGGTTCGACATCGACGACGTCGCCGGCCAGATCGCCGATAAGCTCCAACGCCGCCACCCGTACGTGTTCTCCGACGCGGACGTCCCCGACGACCTCAACGCCTCCTGGGAGCGGCGCAAGAAGGCCGAGAAGGGTCGTCAGTCCGCCCTCGACGGCATCCCGGGCCCGCTGGCGACGCTGGCCAGGGCGTCCAAGGTCGTGAGCCGTGCGCGGGCGCACGGCGTCGGCGTCCCGCTGCCCGACGAACCGATCGACGCGGACGCCGTCGGTCGCGGCGTCCTGGCGTTGGTCGCGCGGGCGCAGGCGTCCGGCGTGGACGCCGACCAGGCGACGCGCGCGGCCCTGCGCGCGCTGGAGGAGGGGCTGCGAGCCTCCGAGTGATCCCACTCAGCCGGGTCGGCCTGGGTGGTGAAGATACCCCGGGGGGTATATCGTTGGGGCGGCCGTCCCGCGAGGGGTCGGCCGCGAGACGCGAGGGAGCGAGAATGTGTCGTCCGGTGACCTGTCAGAAGTGCGGCAAGACGACGTGGGCGGGGTGCGGCCAGCACGTGGCCCAGGTGCGCGCGGGGGTGGCCCCGGGCCAGTGGTGCACGTGCGAGCGGACGCCGTCCGGCGGGTTCCTGAGCCGCCTGCTCGGCCGATGAGCGCGACGCAATCCGAAGGCGCGCCGGAGCCGCGCCGGGTCGTCGTGGTGGGTGGCGTGGCCGGCGGCATGTCGGCCGCCACGCGGCTGCGCCGCCTCGACGAGCGGGCGGTCATCACCGTCTTCGAGCGGGGCGGGTACGTGTCGTTCGCGAACTGCGGGCTGCCCTACCACGTCGGCGGGGTCATCGCCGAGAGGGACGCCCTGCTGCTGCAGACGCCCGCGTCGCTGGGGCGCCGCTTCGGCCTCGACGTCCGCGTCGGGCACGAGGTGGTCGGCATCGACCGCACGGCGCGCTCCGTCCGCGTGCGCGAGGTCGCGACGGGCCGCGAGTTCGACGAGCCGTACGACGACCTGATCCTGTCGCCGGGGGCGTCCCCGATCGTGCCGGACGTCCCGGGGGCCGAGCGGGCGCGCACGCTGCGCACCATCGAGGACACCGACGCGTTGGTGGCGGCCCTCGCCGCCGAACCCCGGACGGCCGTGGTGATCGGCGGCGGGTTCATCGGGCTGGAGGTCGCCGAGAACCTGGTGCATCGCGGCCTCGACGTCACGGTCGTCGAACTCGCCGACCAGGTGCTCGCGCCGCTCGATCCCGAGCTGGCCGCGCTCGTCGCCGACGAGCTCGCCGGCCACGGCGTCCGGGTGGCGACCGGAGTGTCGGTCACCGCGATCGGGCCCGCGGACGTCATGCTCTCGACGGGCGAGCGGCTGCCCGCCGACCTCGTCGTCGCGGCGATCGGCGTCCGGCCCGACTCGCGGCTCGCCGCCGACGCCGGCCTGGCGGTCAACGACCGCGGCGGCATCGTCGTGGACGACCATCAGCGCACCTCCGACGAGCACATCTTCGCGGTGGGGGACGCGGCTCAGAAGGCCGACGCCGTCTCGGGCGGGGCCGCGATGGTCCCGCTCGCGCAGACCGCGAACCGCCACGGACGCCTCGTCGCCGACGTGATCTGCGGCCGGGAGACCGCGTCACGGCCGGTGCTGGGGACGGCGATCGTCCGGGTGTTCGGGCTGGCCGCCGCCACGACCGGCTGGAACGAGAAGCGGCTGCGCGCGGCCGGACGCCCCTACCGGGCCATCCACGCGCATCCAGGCTCGCACGCCGGGTACTACCCGGGTGCCGAGACGCTGCATCTGAAGCTGCTCGTCGACCCCGCGACCGACGCGATCCTCGGCGCGCAAGGCGTCGGCCGGGACGGCGTCGACAAGCGCATCGACGTGATCGCGACGGCGATGGCGGGCGGCGTGACGGCGTCCGGGCTGGCGGATCTGGAGCTCGCGTACGCGCCCCAGTTCGGCTCGGCGAAGGATCCGGTGACGATGCTGGGCTTCATCGCGGACAACCTGGCGTCGGGGCGAGCCGACTCCGTGCAGTGGCACGAGGTGGCGGACGAGCAGCGGCGCGGGGTGCCCGTGGTCGACGTCCGGACGCCCGCCGAGTTCGAGCGCGGCCACATCCCCGGCTCGGTGAACGTGCCGGTGGACGAGCTGCGCGACCGGCTCGACGAGGTCCCCGAGGGGGACGTCATCGTCACGTGCCAGGTCGGCCTGCGCGGGCACGTCGCCGAGAGCCTGTTGGCCCAGCACGGACGCCGCGTCCGCAACCTGGACGGCGGCTACCTCACCTGGTCCGCCCTCAGGCCGGGGTGAGCCTCAGGGCAGGGTGGGCCTCAGGCGAGAGTGAGGAAGAGCTTCTCCATCCGGTCGGCGTCCATCGTGTCGTCGGCCAGGCACTGCCGCATGCCGGTCGCGACGACGGCGAACCCGGCCCGCTCCAGCGCCTTGGAGACCGCCGCGATCTGCAGGACGATCTCTTCGCAGTCGCGGCCCTGCTCCATCATGTCGATGATGCCGTTGAGTTGCCCGCGGGCCCGCTTGAGGCGGTTGATGGCCGGGCGCAGCGTCTCGGGTGACATCTCCATGGGGGCTCCTTCGTGGCGGTCCGTGGCGGCCACCATACCCCCGCGGGCATCCGATGCGCGTGGGTTCCCCTCGATCGTGCGGATTCGGGTGGTCACGCCGGGAGTAGTGTGCCGCGCACAGCGTCCCTGCACGCCCGACCGCTCGGAGGTGTCCCCATGGTGGAGCGCGTCCCGCCCCAGCCGCACCCGTCCCGCCTCACCGACTTCGCGGGCCACGCGATCGTGGTCGCCGCCGTCCCGGGGCAGGCGCCCCTGGTCGGGCTGACGGCCGCGTCGCTGGCCCGTGCGACCGGCGCGCCCGCGGTCTACTTCGCCTACGTCGACCAGACGCGCTACACCGACGAGGAGTTCCCCGACGGCACGGTGCGGCACCTGCCGATCAACCCGGACGCCGCCGGCGACGCCTGGGCGGAGACCGAGCGCGCGCTCCGGGCGGAGGCCGAGGCCACGATGGCCGGCCAAGGCGTGGAGTGGCACGTCCGCTACCTGGCGGGCCGCGTCGATCGGGCGCTCACCCACCTGGCCCGGGCCGTGGACGCCGCCGCCTTCGTCGTCGGCGCCCGCGTCGGACGCCCGAGGCGCCTCGCCGACTTCGTCGACGGGGCCCTGTCGATGCAGCTCTCGCACCGCCAGCACCGGCCCGTGGTCGTCGTGCCGCTGGAGGTCGTCGACTGGAGGGGGCGCGCCCCGTGGGAGTGACCAGCCCGGCTCCCGCCCCCCGCCCGCCCTACCGCGACCCGGCGCTGCTCGGGCTCATCGCGCTCGGCGGCGCCCTGGGGACGCTGGCGCGCGCGGGCCTGGCGAACGCGCTGCCGACGGCGTCCGGGGGGTGGCCCTGGGCGACGTTCGCGGTGAACGTCGCGGGCGCGCTCGCGCTCGGCTTCCTGCTCGAACTCCTGGCCCGGCTCGGCCCGGACGCCGGGGTCCGCCGCGCGGTCCGCCTGGGCGTGGGCACGGGGTTCATGGGCGGGTTCACCACGTACTCGACGTTCGCCGTGGAGGTCGCCTCCGCGCTGCCCGGCCCGGGACGCCTCCTCGGCATCGCCTACGGGGTCGCCACCGTCCTGCTCGGCTTCGGAGCCGCCGCGCTCGGCATCCTGGCCGCGCGGCGCCTCGCGCGGGCGGGAGGCGTCCGATGATCATGCTGCTTGTTGCGCTCGCGGGCGGACTCGGCGCGGTCGCCCGGTTCGTGGTGGACGCCGCGATCGCCCGGAGGGCGTCGTCCCGGCTGCCGATCGGGACGCTCACGATCAACGTGACCGGCTCACTCCTGCTCGGCTTCCTGGCCGGCTGGGTGGCGTTCGGCGCGGGGACGGGTCTGAGTCACGACGTCCGGACCGTCGTCGGGACGGGGTTCTGCGGCGGGTACACCACGTTCAGCACCGCCTCCGTCGAGACGGTGCGGCTCGTGCTCGGGCACGACGCGCGCGCGGGCGCCGAGTACGCCGTTTGGACCCTGATCGGGTCGGTCCTCGCGGCCGGCGCGGGTCTCGGCGCGGCGGCGCTGGCCTTCTGATCGGACGCCGCGGCGCCCGCCGGCGCCGGCGCGGGCAGGCGGCGTGCCAGCCCTGTGCCACGTCATGGGACGTTCATCTCGGGGAGGCGCGACGGGCGCCGGGATCACCACTAGAGTGAACCGCGATGTTCCTTCAATGAAAGGCAGAATCGTGGCAACCATCGAATTCGTTGACGCACGCGAGATTCTCGACTCGCGCGGCAACCCCACCGTCGAGGTTCAGGTCATCCTCGATGACGGTTCCGAGGGTCGCGCGGCCGTCCCGTCCGGCGCGTCCACGGGCGCCTTCGAGGCGGTCGAGCTTCGCGACGGCGACAAGAAGCGCTACGGCGGCAAGGGCGTCCAGAAGGCTGTGGAGAACGTGCAGGAGCAGATCGCTCCCGAGGTCATGGGCTTCGAGGCCGACGCGCAGCGCCTCCTCGATCTCGCGATGCTCGAGCTCGACGGCACCCCCAACAAGGGCAAGCTCGGCGCGAACGCCATCCTCGGCGTCTCGCTGGCGGTCGCCCGCGCCGCGGCCGAGTCCGCGAGCCTCCCGCTCTACCGCTACCTCGGCGGCCCGAACGCGCACGTGCTCCCCGTCCCGATGATGAACATCCTGAACGGCGGCAGCCATGCTGACTCCAACGTCGACGTCCAGGAGTTCATGATCGCGCCGATCGGCGCCGAGTCGTTCGCCGAGGCCCTGCAGATGGGCGCGGGCGTGTACCACCAGCTCAAGAAGGTGCTGCACGAGCGCGGCCTGGCCACCGGCCTGGGCGACGAGGGCGGCTTCGCCCCGAACCTCGACAGCAACAGCGAGGCGCTCGACCTGATCGTCGACGCGATCAAGCAGGCCGGCTTCGAGCCCGGCAAGGACGTGGCGCTCGCGCTCGACGTCGCGGCGTCCGAGTTCTACGACGACGGCGTGTACACCTTCGAGGGCTCCAAGAAGTCCTCCGACGAGATGATCAAGATCTTCGAGGGCTGGGTCGACAAGTACCCGCTGGTGTCGATCGAGGATCCGCTCAACGAGGAGGATTGGGAAGGCTGGGCCAAGTTCACCGCCGAGCTGGGCGACAAGATCCAGATCGTCGGCGACGACCTGTTCGTCACCAACCCCGAGCGCCTCAAGAAGGGCATCGACACCGACACCGCGAACGCGCTGCTGGTGAAGGTGAACCAGATCGGCTCGCTCAGCGAGACGCTGGACGCCGTCGAGCTCGCCCATCGCAACGGCTACCGCTGCATGCTGTCCCACCGCTCCGGTGAGACGGAGGACACGACGATCGCCGACCTGGCCGTCGCCACCAACTGCGGCCAGATCAAGTCCGGCGCCCCGGCTCGCTCCGAGCGCCTCGCGAAGTACAACCAGCTGCTCCGCATCGAGGAGGATCTGGACGACGCCGCGTCCTACGCCGGTCGTTCCGCCTTCCCGCGGTTCAAGGGCTGATCCCCTCACCGCGACGCGGCCGTCCGGCACGGTGTCGCGGTCGACCAGCACCCGGCCGGGCCCTTCGGGGCCCGGCCGGTGTGCGTCCGGACGCCTGCCGCGTGCGTGTGTCGCCCCGAGCGGGCGGCGTCCGGACGGCCGACGGGGCCCACGGATCCGCACCCCGGCCGGGCGGCGTCCCACGATTGGCGTGGCGGGGTGCCTATCCTGGGCGGGAATCGCGGAAAGGGGGAGCGGCATGGCCCGCGACAAGCGCTCGATGCGCACGCACGCAGGTCCGGGGCGGGGGCAGCGTCGCGCCCGCACGGCGCGGTCGGCGTCCACGCCGGTGGAGCGCGAGGCCGGCGCGTCCCGGGCGGGGCGCACGTTCGGCGCGCTCCGCAGCAAGATCAAGCGACCCACCCTCAAGAACAACCTCGGCCTGACCCGGCGCGCGCTCGTGTTCTTCGCGGTGCTGGCGCTGCTGGCCTTGTCGTACGTGAACTCGTTGCGGACCTACCTCGTCCAGCAGAGCACCATGGCGACCACGCAGCAGCAGATCGCGGAGCGGTCGCAGCGGGCGTCCGACCTGCAGCGTCAGCTGGACCGGTGGCACGATCCGGCGTTCGTGAAGAGCCAGGCCCGCACGCGGCTCGGCTGGGTCATGCCCGGCGAGGTCGGCTACCGGGTCATCGGGGCCGACGGCACGGTCATCACCGCCGGGGCCGACGTGGCGGGTCTCGACCGCCAGGGCGTCACCGATCTGTCCCCCCGGTGGTGGGATCGGTTGTCCAGCTCCGTCAAGACCGCCGACGAGCCCGGCGCCGCCCGACGCTGACGCTCGGCGGGCCGACCCGTGGAGCGCTGTGCCGGTGGAGGGTGTCCGGCTGAGCGACTAGGGTGCGAAGCGTGCAACGTGAACCTCTGACCGAGGCCGACGAGGCCGTCGTCGCCGAGCAACTGGGGCGCCCGCCGCGCGGGGTGGCCGGCGTCGCCTGGCGCTGTCCGTGCGGCAAGCCCGGCGCCGTGGTCACCGAGCCGCGGTTGCCCGACGGCACGCCCTTCCCGACCGTGTACTACCTGACCTGCCCGCGGGCGGTCGCCGCGTGCTCGACGCTGGAGGCGTCCGGGCTCATGGCCGAGATGACGGAGCGCCTGGCGAGCGATCCCGAGCTCGCGGCCGGCTACGGCCGCGCCCACTACGCCTATCTCGCCGACCGGGAGCAGTTGGGCTCTGTCGACGAGATCCACGGCATCAGCGCGGGCGGCATGCCGACGCGAGTCAAGTGCCTGCACGTTCTGGCCGCGCACGCCCTCGCGGCCGGGCGGGGCGTCAATCCATTGGGCGACGAAGTGCTGGATGCCCTCGGCGAGTTCTGGGAGTCCCCATGTCTGAGCTGACCGTCGCCGCCATCGACTGCGGCACGAACTCGGTCCGCCTCCTCGTCGCCCGCGGCGACGGGTCGGGGCCGTTCACCGAGGTCGCGCGCGAGTTGCACCTCACCCGGCTGGGCCAGGGGGTGGACGCCACCGGCGAGTTCGCGCCCGAGGCGCTCGATCGCACGCTCGCGGCCCTCGACGACTTCGCCGGCCGGATCGCGGACGCCAGCGCCGAGCGCGTCCGGTTCGTCGCGACGTCGGCGGCGCGGGACGCCGGCAACCGGGACGCCTTCTTCGAGGGCGTCCGGCAGCGGCTCGGCGTGGACGCCGAGATCATCTCCGGCGATGAGGAGGCGCGGCTGTCGTTCGTCGGGGCGCTGTCGGCGGCGGCGTCCGTCACGGCGCCCGCGCTGGTCATGGATATCGGCGGCGGTTCGACGGAGCTGGTGCTCGGCACCCTGAGCGGGGGGCGTCCGGAGGTGACGGCGGCCCGGTCGCTCGACATGGGGTCGGTGCGGGTGCGGGAGCGCTTCCTGCACTCCGACCCGCCCACCGCGGAGGAGATCGCGGCGGCGACCGCGTTCGTGGACGCCCTCATCGACGACTCCGGCGTCGACGTGGCCGCGGCCCGCACCTGGTTCGGGGTGGGGGGCACGGCGACGTCCCTGGCGGCGATCGTGCAGGGCCTCACGACGTACGACCGGCGGGCCGTGCACGGGTCGACCGTCACCCACGACGAGTTGGACGCCGTGACCGCCCGCCTGCTGAGCACGCCGGTGGCCGAGGTGCTGAGGATCCCCAGCCTGCAGCCGAAGCGGGCCGACGTCATCTGCGCGGGAGCCCTCATCGCCGCCCGGGTGGGCGCCCGCGTCGAGGCGCCGCTGTCGGTGAGCGAGTCGGACATCCTCGACGGGCTCGTCCTCGACCTGCTGGCGGATTCCGGCCGCCTGGGGTGAGCTCGCCTCGCGTGGGCGTTTCTACCTGACGTTCTCCACATCCTGGTGTGGAGGTTGTCGCACACCCCGGACGCCCTCGGCGGAGGAGACTGTTTCCCGCGACGGACGCCCCTGGACCGGACGCCCCTGCGACGGACGCCCCCGGCGGACGCCCTCCAGCGTCCGCCACGCTCCCTTCGGACGCCCACGCGCGCGAGCGGGCACCGTCCCCGGTCGCCGGCGTCCGGGAACGCCTGCAGCGTTGCGAGAACGCTGCAAGCGTTGCGCGGACGCCTGCGTTAATCGAGAACGCTGCCTTACGTAAGGCAGCGTTCCCGCCGGAGCCCGGCGTGATGAGAACGCCTGCAGCGTTCGCGGGAACACCTGCAGCGTTTCAACAAGACCTGCAGCGTTTCGCATCAGCCCGATCCCGTGCCCGGCGTCCCAGCGCGCATCGGACGGGCAGCCGCCCCGGTCGGTAAGCTGTCCCCCCGGACGCCCCCGTAGCCCAACGGCAGAGGCCGGCGGCTTAAACCCGCTCCAGTGTGGGTTCGACTCCCACCGGGGGCACCCCTGGGCCGTCCCGGATTCGCGGGGCGGGAAGGTCCGTGTTCGTCCGGGCGTTGTTTACGATGGACGCGACCCACGAGAGGAACTTTTCAGTGCGTAGCAACAACCCCGTCTTCAACCGGCCGACGGCTTTCCAGCCGGCCCAGGGCCAGGGCTACGGAGGCCAGCCGTCCTACGGCCAGCAGCCCTACGGCCAGCCCCAGCCTCAGTACGGCCAGTACGATCAGCAGCCCTACGACCAGCAGCCCTACGGCCAGCCGGAGTACTCGCAGCAGGGCGAGGGCGGCTTCATGACGATCGACGACGTCATCACGAAGTCGGCGATCACGATGGGCGTCCTCGTGCTCGCCGCGGCCGTCACGTTCATGTTCCTGCCGGTGTCGATGATCATGCCGGCCGTGATCGTGAGCGCGCTGGTCGGCTTCGTGACCGTCCTCTTCGTGTCGTTGCGACGCCGCGTCAACCCGGCCGCGGTGCTCGCGTACTCGGTCATCGAGGGTGTCTTCATCGGCGCGTTCAGCAAGCTCTTTGAGACGCTGTACAACGGCATCGTCGTGCAGGCAATCTTCGCGACGTTCATCGCCGCCGGCGTGACGCTGGCCGCGTACAAGTTCTTCCGGATCAAGGTGGGCAACCAGTTCCGCAAGATCATCACCATCGGCACGATCGCGGCCGCCGTGCTCATGCTGGTGAACTTCGGCTTCGCGCTGGCGGGCATCAACCTGGGCATCCGCGGCATCGGCCCCGGGGCGGGCATGCTCGCGATTGTCGTTTCCCTGATCTGCCTCTTCCTCGCGGTGGCGAACCTGATCCTCGACTTCGACTACATCGAGCAGGGCATCGCCCAGCGCGCCCCGGCGAGCGAGTCGTGGCGGGCCGCGTTCGGCCTGACCGTCACCATGGTCTGGCTCTACACCGAGCTCCTGCGCATCCTGTCGTACTTCCGCAGCAACTAGCGCTCTACGCTCAGCGAACGGCCCGTCCCTGAAGGGGCGGGCCGTTCGGCGTCCCACGATCGTGCCGGACGCCGCGGGCGCGGGCTGGGCGGGCGGTGCGAGCGCACCTCGGGATGCGACGGCGTCCGATCGGGCCGCAGTGAAGGGTCGCAACCCGACGGCGGCGTCCCACGAAAACGGACAAGGACTCAGGCGAGCCGCTGCTGCTGCTCCCAGCGCCAGAGGCGAAGTTGGTTGGGTGCGTGGCGGTTCAGCAGCGACATCGCGCCGGTCGCCCAGGGCAACTCGCGCCACCGGTCGGGACGAACCCAGGCCGAATCGGCGGTCGTGCCGCCCGCATCGTGGACGATCGGGTCGGTCGGCCAGTGGCAGTTCGCCGCATAAATCAGCCGGACGGCGTGGAAGTCTTCGATGACGCCGGTGGGGGACAGCCCGATCCAGTGGTCGGTCTGCACGTCGATGAACTGCTTCACCTCGGCGTGCTGCCCGGTCTCCTCGTAGACCTCCCGCTGCACGGTGTGCGCGGGGCCCTCGCCCTCGTCGATGCCGCCGCCGGGCAGGCTCCACAGGCCGGGCACAGCCGTCCGGTCGGAGAACTCGGTCGCGAGGATGCCCCGGTCGCTCACCACGATCGCGTACGCCGCGGCGCGCTGCCGCCGCACCGGCTCGGCCTCGCTCAGGTTCAGCCCGCGGATCATCGTGCGCGTGCGCTGCGGCCCGCGGGGGTTCACGAGGCGCCCATGCGGGGTGACCTGCACCGTCACCACCAGGTCTTCGATCGTGCCGGTCGCCGACAGCGGACGGATGATCTTGTACCCGTCCTCCCACGCCCGCTGGTGCGGATCTTCGCCGTGCCCGAGCGTGTAAGCGAAGACGGGGGACCCCCCGCCCACCTCCACGCCCACGATCTGCATGCCGCCCACTATGACTCTTCGGTCCCTCACAATCCAGTCGACGCACGCTGCAGAGCCAGGGGGCCTCGGATTCTGTCGTCACTAGCGGCTATGCTCATCGCGTCAAATCGGGCCAGTCATGGAGGACGCCGTGCAGTACAACCAGGGTGCGCAGCTCGATCCGTCGCAGATGGGCGGGGGTGGTGGCGGCGGCCGCATCGCGGTCGGAGGCGGGGTGAGCGTCATCGTCCTGCTGCTGGCTCTGCTGTTCGGTATCAACCCGGCCGACATTCTCGGGTCGGGCACGACCACCGACCAGGGTGGGGCGCAGCAGCCGAACCCGTACGCGCACTGCACGACGGGGGCGTCCATCAACGAAGATCGCAACTGTCGCTTCGTGGCCTATACGAACGCCATCCAGTCGTTCTGGGGGCAGACGATGCAGGGCTACCAGAAGGCCCAGACCGTCACGTTCAACTCGCAGGTGTCCACCGCGTGCGGCACGGCCACCTCGCAGGTCGGCCCGTTCTACTGCCCCAACGACAAGACGGTGTACCTCGACACGACGTTCTTCGACCAGATCCTCAAGGGCCAGCTCGGCGCCCAGGGCGGCGACGCGGCCGAGGCGTACGTCATCGCCCACGAGTACGGGCACCACATCCAGAACCTCACGGGCGTCATGGCGCGCGTGCAGTCGCAGGGGCAGCAGACCGGGGCCAACTCGGCCGCGGTCGCGCTCGAGCTGCAGGCCGACTGCTACGCGGGCGTCTGGCTGAAGAACGCGACGAGCGACCCGAACTCGCCGATCGCGTCCGTGAACCAGCAAGACATCAACGAGGCGGTCGACGCGGCCGTCTCCGTGGGCGACGACCGCATCCAGCAGCGCAGCCAGGGCCAGGTGAACCCCGACGCGTGGACGCACGGGTCGTCCGCTCAGCGCAAGCGCTGGATGGCGCAGGGCTTCACCACGGGCGATCCGAACCAGTGCAACACGTTCTCGTCGTCCGGCAACTGAGGTCGTCCGGCGCGTGATGGCGTCCAGCCGCTGAACCGGCGGGCCGCCGGTGATCAAGTACCTCGGGTCCAAACGGGCGCTGGTCGGCGTCCTGGGGCGGCTCGCGGACGCCTCGGGCGCCGCGACCGCGGTCGACCTATTCACCGGCACCACCCGCGTCGCGCAGGAGTTCTGCCGCCGCGGCCTGACGACGACCGCGGTCGACGTCGCCGCCTACTCCCACGTGCTGGCCGGCTGCTACGTCGAGGCGGACGCCGACCGGGTCGACCAGGCCGAGGTCGCCGAGGCCCTGGCGCGGCTGGAGGGTCGGCCCGGCGTCCGGGGGTATGTGACGGAGGTGTTCTGCGAGCAGGCCCGCTACTTCCACCCCGACAACGGCGTTCGGATCGACGCGATCCGCGACGGCATCGACGAGTGGTACGGCGCGTCGCCGCTGCGCCCGATCCTGCTGACCTCGCTGCTCGAGGCCGCGGACGCCGTCGACTCGACGATCGGCCTCCAGATGAGCTACCTGAAGCAGTGGGCGCCGCGGTCGCTGAAGCCGCTGCGGCTGCGTCCGCCGGTGCTGACGCCCGGCGCGGGGCGCGCGGTGCGGGGCGACGCGACGGCGTACGCGGCGTCCATGGAACCCGTCGGGCTGGCCTACCTCGACCCGCCCTACAACCAGCACCGCTACTTCACGAACTATCACGTGTGGGAGACCCTCGTCCGGTGGGACGCACCCGGCCACTACGGCGTCGCCTGCAAGCGGCTCGACGCGCGGGACCCGGAGACGCGCAGCCCCTTCAACAGCCGCCGCACCATGCCGGACGCCCTCGCGCGCACGATCGCGGCCGTCCGGGCCGAGGTGGTGGCCGTGTCGTTCAGCGACGAGGGGTTCGTCACGATCGACGACCTCGTCGCGATGATGCGCGACCGCGGCGAGGAGGTCCGCGTCCTCGCGTTCGACTCCCGTCGCTACATCGGGGCGAAGCTGGGCGTGTTCAACCCGGCGGGCGTCCGGGTGGGGCAGGAGGGGCACCTGCGCAACACCGAGTTCGTCGTGCTCGCCGGCCCGGGCGACACCCTCGAGCGCATGGTGGACGCCGCCGGCGCCGAGCACCTGCGCGCCGGGTGAGCGGAGGCGGCCAGCCGGACGCCGCCCGCACCCCCGCGGGCCGGGCCAGCGGCGTCCTTACTGGACGCGGTTGCCGGCGAGGTCGGTGACGAAGCGCTGGGCGCCGACGGTGAAGTACAGGCGCGGGGTGCCGAGGCGGGCTCGGTCGTCGGCGACGACCGACCAGCTGTCGGTATACGGGACGCTGCCGGACGCCGCGTTCGTGAGCGTGCGCCACACGACCTCGGAGCGCACGAGCCGCGGGTCGAACGCGGCGTTGCTCGGCTGCTCGTTGCGCTGGCTGATCGTGACGGGGAACTTCGGCGTCCGCTGCCGGCGGGCGGTGGTCTGGTTGGGCCCCGGGAAGTCGATGTACGCGCCGGTCTCGGTGCCGACGCCGACCTGCACGGCGGAGGTGTGCGAGCCGATGGCGTCCGACAGCCCGCGCGAGATGCCCCACTCGGTGCGGAAGTCGAGCGTGGGCAGCAAGGTTCCGTCGGGGTAGAAGAAGACAGTGCGGGTCTCGGGCATCGTCGACACGGCCATCAGGATCTCGCTCGCGCTGTGGTCGATGATC
Source organism: Nigerium sp. (assembly GCF_039811905.1). Lineage (NCBI taxonomy): Bacteria > Bacillati > Actinomycetota > Actinomycetes > Propionibacteriales > Propionibacteriaceae > Nigerium > Nigerium sp. Next base: position 18,770 of record NZ_JBDHZL010000033.1, read on the forward strand.
TGCCGGTCGACGATCTGCAACTCCTGCTGCTGATCGGAGCCCGACACGGCGGCCGCGGCCCGGAACAGCGCCCCGACGTCGGACAGGTCGTACTTCGCCGGGTCGAACGTCGCCTGGTCGACGTAGGCCAGGTCGGACGCCACCTGCTGCACCCGGCCGTCGCGGTACGCCCAGGTGACGGGTTTGCCGCTCGCGTCGAGCACGCTCACCGACGCCGCGTAGTGCCGGACCTCGACCATGATGACCCGGCTGCTGCCCGACGCCGCGACGAGCCGGCGCACCATCGCCTGCGCGGCGCCCGGCTGGGTCATGTCGACCGCTGGGGACGCCGACGGGCTCGGCGACCCGGACGTCTCCGTCGGGCTCGGCAGCACCGCGGGCTGACACCCGGTGACGAGCAGGGCGCCGACCAAGACGGCGGAGCACCTGAGGCGCCGTTGGAAGGGCTTCGTCACCCGATGAGGATACCCCTCACCGTCGCGGCAAATGCCGGCGCCAGAACGACAGGATGGCCCGGTAGCGCTGGAGGCGATGCTGGGGGCGTCCGGACCGGGAGAGCTCGTGGTTCTCGCCGGGGAAGACGAGCAGTTCGGCGTCCACGCCGGCGAGCTTGAGCTGCGTGTAGTAGCGCAGCGCCTGACCGATCGGGCAGCGCAGATCCTGCTCGGAGTGGATGACGAGCGTCGGCGTCCGGACCTGATCGGTGAGCAGCGTCGGCGACTGGGCGTCGAGCCGGGCCCGGTCGGTGCCGTTGTACTGCTCGACGAAGTACCAGCCGATGTCGGACGCCCCGACGAACGACGCCGGGTCGAGGTACCCGCGCTCGACGATGGCCCCCGAGAAGCGGTGGTCGTGGGCGATGATCCAGGCCGTCAGGTAGCCGCCGTAGCTGCCGCCCATGATGCCGAGCTGGTCGGACGCCAGCCCGTCGGTCACCTCGAGCGCGTGGTCGAGGAACGCGAGGACGTCGGCCGCGTCCAGGTTGCCGAAGTCGCCCTGGATCGCCCGCGCGTGCTCCTCGCCGTAGCCGGCGGCCCCGCGCGGGTTGCACGCGACGACCGCGTAGCCGGCCTCGGCGAGCACCTGGAACTCGTCGAAGAAGTCGGGCCCGTAGGCGGCGTGCGGCCCGCCGTGGATGACGAGGACGACCGGGTGCGGCCCCTCGTCGCCCGGCACGAGCACCCAGCCGTGCACCGGGTGGCCGTCGGGGGCGTGGGCGGTGAGCTCGACCGGCCTGATCCGCTCGGACGCCTCCCGCAGCGGCCCGCCGAAGTCGGTGAGCCACTCCTCGCCGCGCTCGGAGAGCAGGGCGACTTCGCCGGGCGTCCCTGGGTCGGACGCGGTCGCCACGACCCCGCGCCGCCCGGCCGAGGCGGCGCCCAGCACCGAGAAGTCGCCGGTCCACTCGTCGACCCGCCCGGACGCCGACACCCGCACCAGCGCGTGCCGACCGCGGACGTCCGCCCTGGCGAGCACGGCGTCCCCGTCGATCGCGCGGAGCGGACCCTCGATGAGCAGGTCGTCGGTGAGCCGACGGGCGACGCCGCCGCGCGCCGGCATCGCGTAGACGCCGGTGAGGCGTCCGACGAAGTCGCGGCCCGACGGGCCGAGGTCGCTGCCGAGGAAGAAGAGCGTCTGCCCATCGCCGGAGAAGCACGCCCCGGACGCCGACACCGGCGTCTCCACGAGCTGCGGCCCGGTGTGCCGGCTGAGGCGGTAGAGGTGGGTGACGAGGGTGCGATCGCGGTCGTCCTGGAGCGCGGACGTGACGAGGATGCCGCGGCCGTCGGGGGTGTAGACGGGCTCGGTGTAGTCCGCGTCGCCCTGCGTGACCTGGATCGCGTGGGGGACGCGTAGGGCGCGAAGCTCCTCCGGCGTCCGGCCGCGGGCGGCGCGGCCGACGGGCGTGACGGGCGGGGCGGCGAACGGGTCGGGCACGTCGACGACGAAGACGTGGTGGCGGCGGTCGTTGGTCCAGCCGACGCCGTTGCCGAGCATGGTCAGGGTGTCGATGCGGCGGGCGTCCTCGGCGTCGGCGTCCACCCCGTCGAGGGTGCCGTAGCGGCCGTCGTCGGGGACGCGGGCCACGAACGCCAGTTGGCGTCCGTCGGGGCTGAACTCGAACGCCGAGACGCCGAGCTTGGCGTCGGTCACCTGGGCGGCCTCGCCGCCGTCGACGGGGATGACGTGCAGCTGCGGCCGCTCCCCGGCGCCGGCGCGCAGGAACGCGACCAGCCCGCCGCCCGGGGAGACGCGGGGCTGGGTGTCCGCGAAACCGCGGGTCAGCCGCCGCGGCGGCTGCTGGCCGGTCAGGTCGATGCGCCAGAGCTGACCGACGTAGGCGTCGGCGTCCAGATCGGGGTGGGTGACCGCGACGATCGCCCACGACCCGTCCGGCGCGACGGCCGGCTCCGACAGCGTGTTGAGAAGGGGAAGGTCCTCAGGCTGCATGCGTTCAGACTATCGACGCGATCGAGTGCCTCGCCTCGTCGAGCAGGGCCATGACCTCGAGGGTGTCCTGCCACGGATTCATCGTCGACTCGGTGAGACCCTTCTCGATGCACCGGGACGCCTCGGCGATCTCGAACTGGAACCCTCCCTCGACCCCGGCGTCCCACACGATCGGCTCGGCGTCGGCCAGGTGGACCGTCAGCGGGCCGGGCGCGTAGAACCGCGGCGCGAACTCGACGCGCCCCCGCGTCGCGGCGACCCAGGCGCTGCTCGCCGTCGTCGCGACCATCGTCGACGTCGTTACCGCGTCGGCGGTCGGGTAGCCGAGGGCGACGACGCTGCTGGCGTCCACTCCCGTCGGGAACGGCGTGCCGACGACCGCGACCTGCTGCGGCTTGCCGAGCAGGAAGTGGACGAACGAGATCGGGTAGACACCCAGGTCGAGCAGCGCTCCGCCGGCGAGCGTCGGGTCGTACAGTCGCGGCACGTGCGAGATGGCCTGGCCGTGGTCGGCGGCGATCTGGGAGATCTCGCCGAGCGCCCCGTTGCGGAGCAACTCGCTGGTGACCAGGTAGTGCGGTAGGAACCGCGACCACATCGCCTCCATCGCGAACAACCCGGACGCCCGCGCGGCGTCGAACACCTCCTGCGCCTCGGCGGCGGTGCGCGTGAACGACTTCTCGACGAGCACGTGCTTGCCCGCGGCGAGGGCGAGCAGCGCACAATCGCGGTGCTCGGAGTGCGGGGTGGCCACATAGACCGCGTCGACATCGGGGGAGTTCACGAGCGCCTCGTACCCCTCCACCCACGTCGGGACGCCGTTCTCGGCCGCGAACCGGGACGCCCGGTCGGCGCTGCGCGAGCCCACCAGCGTCACGCGGGCGCCGGTGGCCCGGACGTCGGTCGCGAACGTGCGCGCGATGTTGCCGGCGCCCATGATGCCCCACCGGATGGGCGGGCATCCCGCGGGATCCTCCACCAGGTCGGGCCGGACCCAGGCGTTGAGCTCGGCGGGCAGGTGCAAGTCGAGGGGCATGGCCCCAATCTACGCACCGAATCGTGACCTTGCGCGGCCCGCGCGCTGTGCTCGGGTGCCCGGACGCCGTTGTACCGTGCCCTCAGTCACACCCTAAGGAGGGCCCCATGGCGGGGAAGTTCGAACTCTACAAGGACGCCTCGGGAAAGTTCCGCTTCCGCCTCAAGGCGAGCAACGGCCAGATCATCGCCACCGGCGGCGAGGCCTACGAGACCAAGCGCAGCGCCCTCGGCGGCATCGCCTCGGTGCAGAAGAACGCCCCGGACGCCCCGATCGACGATCAGACGACGGCCTAGTCGCCGACGACCTACCGCCGGGGCGTCGACGGCCTCGTCTCCCCGTCATCCAAGAGCGGCCGCCCGCGGGCGGCCGCTCTGCCTGTACCGGCGGTTCGGCCGGTCGTGATGTTCTCGCCGCTCACCCGGCCGTACCGGGCCCGCGACCCAGCCGCACCGCGGCGTCCGGGACGAGCGCGCTCAGCCGCACTTCACCCCGGTCGCGTGCAGCGGGCAATAGCCGCCGGGCACCTTGATGAGGTACTGCTGGTGGTACTCCTCGGCGAAGTAGAAGTCGCCGGCGGGGGCGATCTCGGTGGTGATCTCGCCGTAGCCCGACTGGCTCAGCGCCCGCTGGAAGCGGTCGCGCACCTCGGCCGCCACCGCGGCCTGCTCGTCGGAGGTCGTGTAGATCGCCGAGCGGTACTGCGTGCCGACGTCGTTGCCCTGACGCATCCCCTGCGTGGGGTCGTGATCCTCGAAGAAGGCGGCGAGCAGCTCGGCGTACGACACGCGCGCCGGGTCGAAGACGACCCGGACCGTCTCGGCGTGACCGGTACGCCCCGAGCAGACCTCCTCGTAGGTGGGGTTCGGCGTGAACCCGCCCTGGTAGCCGACCGCGGTGTTCGTGACGCCGTCGAGCTGCCAAAACAGCTTCTCGGCGCCCCAGAAGCAGCCGAGGGCCAGGTAGGCGACCTCGGAGCCCTCCGGCACCTCCCGGACGTCGCGCCCGAACACCTCGTGCTCGCAGCGCCCCAGGATCTCGTGGTCGCGCCCGCGCAGCGCCACCCGCGGATCGACCTGCCTCGTCATCCCAACCATCTGTACCTCCTGCCTCCACCGTAACCACGTCGGCCGCGCGCGCATTCCGCACCGTGGGCGTCCGGCCGGGGTAGGTTCGCTGCGGAGAGGAGGCTCATGCCGCCCGACGTCCCGTTCGGCTCGGCCGCGGAGCGCTACGACGCCCTGCGGCCGTCGTACCCGGACGCCGCCGTCGCCTGGGCCCTCGCGGACGCCCCCGCCGGCGACGTCGCGGACGTCGGCGCCGGCACCGGGAAGCTGACCGGCGTCCTGCTGGGAGCCGGGCACGGCGTCCGGGCGATCGATCCGTCGGACGACCTGCTGCGCGTGCTCCGCCGCCGTCACCCGGACGCCCAGGCGTCCGTCGGCACCGGAGAGCGGACCGGCCTCCCGGACGACTCGGTGGCCGCCGTCGTCTACGGCCAGTCGTGGCACTGGGTGGACGGCGCTCGGGCGACGGCCGAGGCGTCCCGGGTTCTGCGTCCGGGCGGGACGCTCGCCATGCTCTGGAACGACGCCGACGTCCGCGAGCCGTGGGTGCAGCGCTACCAGCTCGCCCAGCGCGGGCTGAAGCAGCGGCCGCCGGCGACCCGCCGGATGCCCCGGTTCCCGAGCCCCGACTTCCAGCCGCGGGAGGAGTGGCAGGTGCGGTGGCGGCGTCCCCTCACCAAGGGCGCTCTGGTGGACCTCGTCACCACGTTCAGTTTCTTTCTCACCGCGTCGCCGGCCGCGCGCCGTGCGCGCCTGGCCGCCGTGCGCGCGCAACTGGACGCCGACCTCCCCGGACCCGACGATCGCCCGGTCGAGTACCCGATGATCACCCGCGTCACCCGCTACCGCCTGACCGCCCGAGCCGGACGCCGCAAGCGCGGCGTGGTGGACTGACGCGGCCGCGCGGGGCCGGCGCCGGGCCGATCCCGGCCGGGGGCGCCCCAGGATCGGCGTGCCGGCCGACAGCGATCCTGAGCGTGGTCTCGATTTGCTAACAGCGCTAGCGACGGGCGTCCGGGTCGGGGCGCCTACGGGCCTGCGACAAGCGCTCTCAGGGACGGATGGGGGACTTCCCCCGGCGTCCGGGGTTGAAAAGCGCTAACTACAGCTAGCAAACTGGGGTCATGGCAGACAACGAACCCACCGAGGCTTCGCCGGACGCGCCGCGTTCGTCGAGCCTCGGCGAGTTCATCGCCTCCCAGCGCCGCGCGGCGGAGATGTCGCTACGCCAGCTGGCCGAGCGTGCCGGGATCTCGAATCCCTATGTCAGCCAGATCGAACGCGGGTTGCGCAAGCCGTCCGCCGAGGTGTTGCAGAGCTTGGCCGTCGCCCTGTCGGTGTCGGCCGAGTCCCTGTTCGTCAAGGCGGGCATGATCGACCCGGACGCGGAGCGTCCGTCGTCGGTGGTGGGCGCCATCCACAACGATCGACGGCTGTCTGATGCCCAAAAGCAGGCGCTGACCGACGTCTACCTGGCGTTCGTCTCCGGCGCGGAAAGCCGAAGCGAGCCCTCATCCCCGAAACCGCCGGCCGAACCGGCACAGAACAAGGAGTAATCCGATGACCGATCAGTTCACGAACGGCCCGTCCGACGAGCAGAAGGGCTCCGAGCGGCAGTCCGGCGAGAAGCTCGCCGACCAGGCGATGAAGTTCGCCTCCGAGACCGCGTACGCCGCAGCCGGCTTCGCGAACGTCGTCGCCGACAAGGCCAAGGCGTTCTACGAGACCCAGAAAGCGCAGTACGCCGAGACGCACCCCGACACCACGTCGCCGGGCGCCAAGCAGTTCCTCGATCAGCTATCCGACCAGCTCACGAAGTTCATCGACGACGTGCAGAAGGGCTACAAGGACATGGCCGAACGCGGCCGCACCGTCGTCAGCAGCCGCGGCGCGACCACCCAGCCGCGCGACGACAAGGGCCCCTTCGACATGGATGACGACGTGATGGACGCCCCCGCCGACGACACCTCCGAGGCGGAGCCGGCCAACGCGACGACGGAGGTGCCGGTCGACGCCGAGGAGCACGTGGAGGAGACGGTCATCTCCGACGCCCCCACCACCGAGAACCCGGAGAACGAGAACAAGCACTTCTGATCCTCGTCCGAGCCCGGACGCCGGCGCGGCTGAGCTTTCCGCGGTCTCGCAGGCCCCCGACACGAGGACCCCGACACGAGGACCCCGACACGAGGCCCCCGAGCATTGCTCGGGGGTCTCGTCGCGCGGGGGG
>NZ_JBDHZL010000034.1:0-25191 GCF_039811905.1 Nigerium sp.
CTCCGCGGCGCCTCCGCAGGACGCCTCCGCGCCGACACCTCCGACCGGACGCCTCAGGCCTTGGCCCAGAGGGCGTCCACTCCGTCGGGCGTGAGGCCGGGCAGCCCCAGCCGGAACTCCTCGCGGAGCACGGACCCGAACTCCTCCGGCGTCTTGATCGGCTGGACGCGGCGGCGTCCGGAACCGAGACGAATCAGCGTCCGCCCCATCAGGATCGACACCTGGTCGTGCCGACGGATGCCGGCCGACAGGCTCTTCACGTACGGGGAGTCGGGGCTCGTCGTGTCGTGCACGTACACGTCGTGCCAGGCCGACAGCGGGCTCGGCTCGTCGGAGACCTCGATGGCCCGCACCGACATCATCTTCGGGTCGTGGGTGAAGATCCAGGCGCCGCCGCCCGGCGACGGGGCGAGCGCGTAGCGGAACGGACCCTGCTCGATCGGCCCCTCGGCCAGCGGCACGGGCAGTTCGAGGGCGCTGCCGAGGCCCGGGTCCGCGTAATACCGGACGCCGTCGACGACCACCTGCACCGTGATGTGCGCGTGCCAGGGCCCGCCGGGCGCGCGGTCGAACGGACGTTGCACCCGGGCCCCGTGCAACTCGACCTCGAAGCCGAGCTGCTCCAGCAGCCACGCGAACCCGCCCGTCAACTGGATGCAGCCGCCCCCCTCCCCCGCGACGAGGGCCTCGGCGAACGCCTCGGCGTCCAGCTCGGGGACGCGGCCGCGGCTGATCCAGATGGTGTCGTGCGCGAACCGGTGCACGTGCGCCGCGTGCAGCGCGGCCAGGCCGGCGGCGTCCGCGGCGGGGCGCTCGAGGCCGAGCTCCGCCAGGTAGCGGTCGACGAGGGCGGTCATGAGGTGAGCCTTCCGAGTGAGGCGGCGAACAGCAGCAGCATGGATTCGGCCTCCGAGACGCGGCCGGCCCGCCGGCAGGCGTCCAGGCGCGCGGAGACCGCGGCGACGTCGAGGATGTCGTCGGGGCAGGCGCGCACGGCGGCGGCCAGGCCGTCGGCGGCCGTCTCCGAGCGCATGATGAGGGCGGCGTCCAGGCGGAACGCCGACTTGTCGAAGTCGAACCCGGCCATCGCCGGCACCTCGCGCGCGAGACGCGCGAGCACGGTGCGGACGGGCAACTTCCCTTGTGAGAGCGACACCATGCGCTCGGCGGGCCGCGTGAGCGCCCAGTGCGCCACGGGCGCCGACAGGTACGGCGGCCGCTGCTCGACGCTCTCGGGCATCCACGCGTGATCGCCCTGGACGGTGAGCAGGTAGGAGTCCAGCAGGTGGCGCAGGTCGTCGCGACGGCGCGTCTCGATGCCGGACGCCCCGGACGCCTTCGCCGCCCCGTTCGCGGCCTCCGCCTCGGCGCGGCGGGCCTCGACGGCCTCCAACACCGCGGGCCGCAGGAAGCCGAGCAGCGGCGTGATCACGTGGTGCCGGCCCAGTGGCCCCGAGTCGGACGCCACCTGCGTCCGCCAGTACGCCGCGTGCCAGGCGGGCCCGCCGCCGGTCATCTCCGCGCTGCCGAACTCGCCCCACGGCAGCCGCGCCGGGTCGCCGAAGACGCCCGCCCGCGCGGCCTGCACGCGCGCGGAGTCGTAGCCGCAGAACAACTCGTCGGCGCCCTCGCCCGACAGCACGCACCGGATCCCCCGGCTGTGCACGAACCGCGCGAGCAGCGTCATGCCCACCGGGCCCAGCCGCACCAGCGGCGTCCGGCGGGTGTCGACGAAGTCGAAGAAGCCCTCGAGCAGGTCGTCGGGCGTGATCTCGACGTGGCGGTGCTCCAGGCCGACCGCCCGGGCGATCTCGAGCTGCCGCTCCCCGGCGACGGGGTCGAGCGACGTCACGATGCCGAAGCTGCGCCGCACGCCCTCGCGCGCGGCAAGCGCTCCGATGATCGTGGAGTCGACGCCGCCGCTCAACGCGACGGTGACCTCGTGGGTCGAGCGCGTCCGCAGGCGGACGGCCTCCCGCAGCAGATCGAGCAGCTCGTCCGCGTCCGCCTCCGGGGACGCCTCGGCCGGGCCGCTCGGCCGCCACTCGGACGCCCACGACACGGCCTCCCCGAGGACGCCTCCGCGCACCTCGGCGGCCGTCCCCGGCCGCACCTGGCCGACGCCCGCCCACGGGGACGCCGGCGACGGGACGCCCCAGTCACACAGCACGCCCGCCAGCCCGGCCGCGCCGAACGTCGCCGTCGCGGCGGCGTCCAGCCCGTCGAGCACCATCGGATCGGACGCGACGAGCACCTCGCCCGCCAACGCCCGCACGTACAGCGGAGCGATGCCGAACCGGTCGCGGAACACGACCGCGCGCCCGTCCGCCGGGTCGATCGCGATACCGGCGAACTGACCGTCGATCGCGTCGAGGAAGGCCGGCCCGCGGGTGAGCACCCCGCGCGTCAGCACCTCGATCTCGGACGCCCCCGGCAGCCCGAGCCGCGCCTGCAGCTCGGGCAGGTTGTAGAGCTCCCCGTTGAAGACGCCCACCGCGTCGGGCGCGACGAACGGCTGCTCGGCCGAACCCTCGTCCCACAACGCCAGTCGCGACGCCCACACGTGGAAGCCCGGGCCGCGCCGGTCGTCGATCGTGTCCGGCCCGCGTCCGCGCAGCGCCTCGCGCAGGCGTCCGCCGCCGCGCGGCGGGACGGAGGCGTCCACCCCGAAGAGGGACGCCGCGATGCCACACATACCCCGCGCCGGCGGCTAGAGCCGCTCGTAGAGGGCGCGGATCGTGCCGAGGTTGGCGAAGTCGTCCGCGGACGCCGTCGTCAGGGCGTCCTCACTGCCGGTGATTTCGGAGAGCATCTCCAAGATGACGACGATCGACAGCGAGTCGAGCAGGCCGTCGGCCGCCAGGTCCTCGCTCGCCCGGATCTGGTCGGCCGGGTGCGCGTAGAACACCTGATCGAGCAATTGCTGCTCGACCTCGGTCCAGGGTGCACGGTCGTTGGTCATCAGGCGGTCTCCTCGGTGTCGTTGATGAAAGCTCGGGTGTTGATGTAGGTCACGGTCGTGCGCAGCGACCGGCGCAGGTTGGCCAGGGACGCCTCCGTCCAGCCCGGCGCGTCGGCCGCGATCGCGGACAGTTCGTCGTCGTCGCCCTCGATGAGGCGGCGCTGCACGGCGGCCGGCAGGACGTAGTAGTAGGCGGTCTGCGGCTGCACGAGCGCGAACGTGTCGGTCGTCGGCGGCCGCTCGATGATGAGCTGCGGCACGCCCAACTCGGCGGCCAGCTCGTAGACCTTCGGCTTCGGCAGGTCGCCGATGGCGTAGAGGTCGGCGGCGTCGTCGCCGTACTTCACGACGAAGCCGGTCTCGATCTCGTCGCCGTTGGACGCCCCCACGACCGCCCAGCCGCGCGCCTCGGCCTCGCCGTAGGCGAACGTCATGCGGGTGCGCTGCTTGCGGTTCTGGTAGGCCATGAGCTTCAGCAGGTCGTGGGCCTTGAGCACCTTGCGGCGGCTCGCCTCCTCGTGCCTGCGGCCCACGGCGAGGTGGTACACCTGGCTGCCCAGCCGCGCGGAGATGTCGCCGGCCAGGTCGAGCGAGTAGGCGTCCAGGTTCGGGTCGTAGTCGGGGAAGTAGCCGCGCACGATCTCGGCCACCTCGGACACAGGCTGCTGCGCCTCGATCGCCGCGGTGATCGGCTTCTCGACGAACTGGACGCCCGCCGCCTCGGCGACCGCCTCCGCGCACGCGCGGGTCTCGGGCCCGGTCGCGGCGTCCGGGAGGAAGAGGGAGAGCACGTTCTCGGGGCCGAGCGCCCGGGCGGCGAGCATGAGCGTCACGGCGGAGTCGATGCCGCCGGAGGTCTGCACGACGGCCCCGTGGCGGGCCAGCCGGCGACGGACGGTGTCGGCGATCCAGTCGATTCGTTCTTGGATGGTGGGCATATCACTTTCCTGCTTCGCTGATGGTGATTCGGTCAACAAGTTTGACGTCCAAGAGGGCCACGAGCGGGCCCCACTCGTCGCGCAGCGCCCGGCGGACGTCCGCCGCGGTGAAGGACGCCCCCGGCGCGGGCACCAGTTCGACGACCGGGACGTCGTCGCCGGAGACGCGCGCCTTCCGCTTGGTGACGCGCAGGCCGGCCAGCGGCAGGGCCGCCTCCAGGCTGCGGGACAGGTCGCCCAGCAGCACCTTCGTGCCGGCGACGTTCGCGAGATCCTCCCGGCGGCCCGTGTGGACGTAGCGGCCCTGCTCGTCGAGGGCCGCGTAGTCGCCGGTGGCGACCACGGCGTCCGGGGCCGGGCCCGGCAGGACGGCGTCGTAGGGCGCCGGGATCGTCCAGCTCATCGCGTGGGGCGTGTTCACGAGCAGTTGGGTGCGCCCGGACGCCTCCGCGTCGTCGAGCCGGAACTCCACGTCGCCGATCGGCTGGCCCAGCGTCCCGGGGACGAACTCGGCGAGCGGACCGTCCCACAACGCCAGACGTGGCCCCAACTCGGCCTGGCCGTACATGGCCGTCAGCCGCAGCTCCGGGTAGCGCCGCAGCAGCGACTCGACCGTCGGCCCCGACACCCGGCCGCCCGCCGTGATGACGCGTTCCAGCGGCAGGGCGTCCTCGATGGACGCCAGCAGGCTCGCCTGCTGCGGCAGCAGATACAGGGTCAACGGTTCGTCGGTGCCGGCGTAGGCGGCCGCCAGTTCGGCCGCGTCGTCGGTGAACGAGATCGGGACGCCGGACAGCTCGTGGCTGTTCAGGATGCTCAGCCCGTAGGCGAAGTTGGGCGGCGTCAGCGAGGCATAGCGGTGCGAGGCGTCCAGCCCCAGCGAGGACGCGATCAGCCGCGCGTGCGCCCGGACCGTCGCCCCCCGGTACACCACGCACTTCGGCAGGCCGGTGCTCCCCGACGAGTGGTACCCGACGACCCCCGCCTCGTCGTCCCCGGTGCGGTGCGACGGCGCGGCCCCCGGGCCGGGGGGCACCTCACCCGGCTCGACGGTCTCGAGGAGGTCGGCGACGTCGGTGACCGTCAGGACGCCCGGCGCCAGACCGGCGACCAACCCGACGGTCTTCTCCAGACCCGGGTAGCCGGCGCGCGGCCGCACCAGCACGGACTCCCCCGCGCGGACGGCGCTCAGGTACGCGGCCATCCCCCGCGGCGGCGCGACGGACGAGCCGCCGGCCAGCACGCTGACCATGTGCGTGGACACTCCATGATCCTTTCGACGGTGAGTACAAATACGTACGAAAGGACTCGAAAAAGACTAACGAACCCCTTGGGCGACTTTACCGTGCCATTCTGAGAGAATCCTTAATCCGGCAATTTCCCTCGTCAGCGCTGCATTTGTCACCCGGCCAGGTGACAAATGCAAAAATGCCGGCCCCCAGGGGGGCCGGCACCTTCGCTGCGATTCGGACGCCTCAGGCGCCGGTCACCGCGACCTTGATGTGCGCGACGACACCGTCGGTGAGCTTGATGCCCACCGTGTGGCTGCCGGTCGTGCGGATCGGCTTGTCGATCGACACCGAACGCTTGTCGATCGCCGGTCCCTGCGCGGTGCGCACGGCGGCCACCACGTCGGCCGGCGTGACGGCGCCGAACAGCTTGCCGTTGTCGCCGGCGCGCGCCGGCAGCGTGACCTCGAGCTGCTCGAGCTGCTCACGCACCTGCTTGGCGTGCTCGGCGTCGCGGATCGAGCGGGCGTCACGCGCCCGCTGGATGCCCTCGATCTGCTTCTCGGCGCCCCGCGACCACGCGATCGCGTAGCCCCGCGGCAGCAGGAAGTTGCGGCCGTAGCCGGGCTTCACATCGACGATGTCGCCGGCCACGCCGAGGTGCTCGACGGGAGCGGTCAGAATGAGCTTCATGCCGTCCTCTCCTCTCAGCGGGCGGTCGACGCGTACGGCAGCAGAGCCAGCTCGCGCGCGTTCTTGATGGCGATCGCGACCTTGCGCTGCTCCTGCACGGAGAGGCCGGTCACGCGGCGGGCGCGGATCTTGCCGCGCTCGGAGATGAACTTCCGCAGGGTCGCGGTGTCCTTGTAATCAATGGTGCCGACGTGAATGGACTTCGCCGGCGCGATCTTCTTCTTGTTCACAGGCTTACGCTGTGGGGCCATTGTGGTGCTCTCTTTCTCATCGAGCCCGGCTAACGCCGGAATGACATTTCAGTGGGAGACGAAAACCCCGGATCAGAACGGGGGTTCGTCACTTTGCGCGGACGCCCACGGGTCGGCTCCGCCGCCGGAGGAACGGTTGTCGGCGTTTCCGCCGCCACCGTAACCGCCACCGGCATTGCCGCCGCCGTAACCGCCACCGGACGACTGCTGGCCGCCGCCCCAATTACCGCCGCCGGACGACTGCTGAGAGCCGCCGTAGCCGCCACCGCCGCCGCCCGGCGCATTGCGCTGGACCTTCGCGGAGGCGTACCGCAGCGAGGGGCCGATCTCATCGACCTCGATCTCGAACACCGTGCGCCGCTCACCCTCACGGGTCTCGTAGGAGCGGCTGCGAAGCCGGCCCTGCACGATGACGCGCATGCCCTTGGTGAGGGTCTCGGCCGCGTTCTCCGCGGCCTGTCGCCACACCGAGCAGTTGATGAACATCGCGTCCCCGTCCTTCCATTCGCCGGTCTGGCGATCGAAGGTGCGGGGCGTGGACGCGACCGTGAAGTTCGCGACCGGGGCCCCCGACGGGGTGAAGCGCAGTTCAGGGTCGGCCGTCAGGTTGCCGACGAGGGTGATGATGGTTTCGCCTGCCATGGCATTCTCCGTTGATCGAACGACTTGTATCGGGCTCAGGCGTGGATGTCGGGCCGGATGACCTTCGTGCGCATGATCTGCTCGTTCAGGGTGTACTGACGGTCCAGCTCCTGAACGACAGCGGGCTCGGCGGTGACGTCGAGGACCGCATAGATGCCTTCGGACTTCTTCTGGATGTCGTACGCGAGCCGGCGACGGCCCCACACGTCCAGATTCTCCACGGTTCCGCCGGACGACTTGAAAGCCTCGAGCGGCTTTTCGATGAGTCCGTTGACCTGGCGATCATCGACGTCGGGATTGACGATGATCATGATCTCGTACTGACGCATAACGCGAACTCCACCTCCTCTGGTCTGAGCGGCCATGGGTATCTCCCATGGCAGGAGGGCGTGATGCCTGGCGCACCCCTCGGGCGCACCAAGGACGAACTCTACCCGCTCGGCGTCCGGTCGGGCGAATCCACCCGGACGCCGCGTCGCGAACCTAGGACGCGTTCGCCCGCTTCAGCGCGGCCGCCTTGGCGTACATGTCGTCGATGAGGTCCTTGAACCGCTTCTCGACCTCCCGCCGGCGGATCTTCAGCGTCGGCGTCAGCAGCCCGTTGTCGAGCGTGAAGTCCTCCAGCAGGACGCGCAGGTCGCGGATCTGCTCGTGGTGGGCCAGCCGTTCCGTGAGGACGCCGACCCGGCGCTGCAACTCCTCGACGATCTTGGGGTTGTCGCGCAACTCCTTGCGGTCGTGCCACGCGATCTGAAGCTGCTTGGCCAGATCCTCCAACTGCGGCATCGACGGCGACACGAGCAGCGTCAGGAACGGGCGGTTGTTGCCCAGGATCACCGCGTGCTCGAACAGCGGGTCGGCCAGCAGAATGCCCTCGATCGGCGCCGGCGCGATGTTCTTGCCGTTGCTGGTGACGATGAGGTCCTTGATCCGATCGGTGATGACCAAGAACCCGTCGGGGTCGATGTAGCCCACGTCGCCGGTGTGCAGCCAGCCGTCGGCGTCCACGCTCTCGGCGGTCAGCTCGGGCTGGCCGAAGTAGCCAGCCATCACGTTCGGCCCGCGGTAGAGCACCTCGCCGCCGTCGCCGACCGTCAGTTCGCCGCCGGCGACGACGCGGCCGCACGTGCCGAAGCGGAAGGCGTCCGGCGCGTTGAAGCTCACCAACGGGGACGCCTCGGTCAGGCCGTAGCCCTGACACACGAGCATGCCGCAGGCCGCGAAGAACTCCTCGATCTCGGGGCGCAGCGGGGCTCCGCCGCACGCCATGACGGCCTTCGGGCCGCCCATGGCGTCCCTGATCGAGGAGAGAACCAGCTTGTCGGCGACCGGGAGCTGCGCCCGCCACAGCAGCGACGGACGCCGCCCCGCCCGGTAGGCGTGCTGGCAGCGCGCGCCGACGGTGAGCGCCCAGCCGAAGATCCGCTTCTTCACGCGCGACGTGGCGACCTTGCCGCGCGCCGCCGCCATCACCTTCTCGTAGAGCCGCGGCACGCTCACCATGAGGGTCGGCTTGGCGAGCACCAGCATCTCGGCGACCTGCGCCGCGTTGGGCACGTACGTGTTCATGCAGCCGTGGCTGAGGACGAAGAACGTCCACGCCCGCTCCAGCGCGTGGCTGAGCGGGAGGAAGCACAGCGAGTGGTCGTCGGGACTGACCGTGAAGAACTGGTCGAGCGAGTCGAACTCGAACGTGAAGCCGCGGTGGGTCAGCATCGCCCCCCGCGGATCGCCGGTGGTGCCGGAGGTGTAGATCAGCGACGCGATCTCGTCGGCGGACGCCTCGGCCAGCCGGGCGTCCACGGCCTCGGACCCCTCGGCCACCGGCTCCGCGAGGAGGGCCCGCAGCGCGACGATCGGGCGGTCCTGCGTGCCCGTCCCCGGAGCGGCCGGGCCGCCCGAGCCCTCGGCGGCGTCCGGCTCGAGCGTCACGATGGCGCGCAGCTCGGGCAGGTCGTCCCACACGGACGCCACCCGCCCCACTTCGGATGCCCCCTCCGCGAGGAGGAGCACCGCCCCCGAGTCGGCAAGGATGTGGCGCACCTGATCGGGCGTGCTCGTGGGGTAGATCGGGACGACGACGCCGCGGATCATCAGGATCGCCAAGTCGGCCACCGTCCACTCGGGCCGGTTGGTCGAGAAGAGCGCGACCCGGTCGCCCGGACGGACGCCGTGATCGATGAGGTGCGCCGCCAGCCCGCGCGCGTCGGAGGCGAGGTCGCCGAACGTGCGCGTCACCCACGCATCCCCCCGCCGCACCCGGGTCGCCGGGCGGTGCGCGCAGCGATCGGCCGTCTCCAACAATCGGACCGCAATGTGTGCCTGGTCCATGCGCGCCCCCCTCCACCTCGAATCGTCGATGACCAGGACGAAAAATAGTCGACCAGGGGGCCCTCTGTCGCCTGGCAGGCGAGATCGCGCATCCGTCCGGACGTGCGCCCAGGCGCGCACGGCGTCCTCTTACACTGTGGCCATGCCAGGTTTGACGGACTTGCACGAGATCCTCGGCTCGCTGAGGCCGACGCTGCGCCCGGAGCGGTTCGTGGTCGTCACGTCGCCCGAGCCGCTCGGGGTCGTCGAGCAGGCCCGCATCATGGAGGAGGAGGGCGCGACCCTCGTCCTGAGACAGGACGACGCCGACGCCGCGGGCCTCGAGTACGAGGGCGTCTTCGGCTGGATCACCCTGCAGATCCACACCTCGCTGAACTCGGTCGGCGTGACCGCGGTCGTCGCGCAGGCCCTCGCCCGCGTCGGCCTGTCGTGCAACGTGCTGGCCGGCTTCTACCACGACCACCTGCTCGTGCCGATCGAAGACGTGGACGCCGCCGTCGAGGTGCTCGGCGGTCTGGTGTGACCGGCCCCGTGGTCCTGGGGGCCCACGTCGACCAGGCGGACGTGGTCGCCGAGGCGCAGGCACGCAGCATGCCCGTCGCGCAGATCTTCCTGGGCAGCCCGCAGAGCTACCGGGGCCCGGCGCTCACCTATCCCGGCGGCATCCCGCAGTTGAAGGCGGACGCGGCGGCGGCCGGCGTCGGGCTGTACGTCCACGCGCCCTACATCGTGAACGTCGCGACGGCGAACAACCGCGTCAGAATCCCGAGCCGCAAGCTGTTGCAGCAGCACGTCGCCGCGGCGGCGGAGCTCGGCGCCCTCGGAGTGATCGTTCACGGCGGCCAGATGGGCAAGGGCGGCGACCTCGAGACCGGCTTCGACAACTGGCGCAAGGCCGTCGACGGGCTGGAGGCGGGCGTCCCCGTCCTCATCGAGAACACCGCGGGCGGCGACGGCGCGCCCGCGCGCTCGCTGGAGAACCTCGCGCGGCTGTGGGACGCGGTGCAGTCGGCGTCCGGGGCCGACAGCATCGGCTTCTGCCTGGACACCTGCCACGCGCACGCCGCCGGCATCCCGCTGCCGGGGCTCGCCGACGCGGTGCGCGCGATCACCGGACGCATCGACCTCGTCCATCTCAACGATTCCCGGGACGCCGCCGGCTCCGGCGCCGACCGGCACGAGAGCCTCGGCCGCGGCCAGTGCGACCCGGACGCCCTGGCCGCGGTGGTCCGGGACGCCGGAGCCCCCGTCGTGCTGGAGACCCCCGGGGATGCCGCGGCCCACCTGCGGGATCGCCAGTGGCTGCTCGAAAGGCTCGATTCACCGGTAGCCTGACCTTCGTGACCCGGAGCATTTTCGTAGCTGCCCCTGAGGGGCAAACTGGCAAGTCGGTCGTAGCACTGGGGCTGATCGACGCCCTGACCCGCGAGGTCGGCAGCGTCGGCGTCTTCAGGCCGATCGTCAAGAACACCAACAAGCACGACGAGATCCTGGAGAACCTGGTCGCTCAGCCGGGCGTCCAGCTCGCGTACGACGAAGCGGTCGGCGTGACCTACTCCGAGATCCGGTCCGATCCCGACGAGGCGATGGCGACCATCGTGACCAAGTTCGGCGCGATGGCCGAGCGCTTCGAGGCGGTCGTCGTCCTCGGCTCCGACTACACCGACGTGGCGAGCAACACCGAGCTGGCCTTCAACGCGAAGGTCGCGGCCAACCTCGGCGCGTCGGTCGTGCTCGCGGTCTCGGCTCGCGGCCGGGCACCGGAGGAGGTGCGCGCGATCGCCGAGGGCGCGATCGCCGAGTTCATCCGCGCCCACAACAAGGTCGTCGCCGTGATCGTCACCCGGGTCGCCGACGACCCCGACTCGATCAAGGCGTTCGAGTGGGCCCTGTCGACGATCCCCGACATCATCACGTTCGCCATGCCGGCCCATCCGCTCCTCGCCGCCCCGACCATCGGGGCGCAGCTCGAGGCGGCCCAGGCGAAGCTCCTCGCCGGTCCTCACGACCGGCTCGATCTGGAGAGCCAGGGCGTCCTCGTCGCGGGCATGACGCTGCCGAACGTGCTGCCGCGCCTGTTCGCCGACGCGATGGTGCTGCTGCCCGGCGACCGCTTCGAGATGATCCCCGGCATCCTGCTGGCCCACGTCTCGGGCTCGTTCCCGCAGCTCGCGGGGCTGCTGCTCGTCGGCGGGTACGAGGTCCCGCCGGTCATCCGGCAGCTGATCGAGACCGTGCCGCACAAGCTGCCGATCGCGTCCACCGACCTCGGCACCTACACGACCGCGCAGAAGCTGTTCCATCTCGAGGGCACGATGACGAGCTCGCCGCGCAAGGTGGAGATCGGACGCCGCGTGTTCAGCGAGCACGTGGACGCCCGGCGCATCCTCGACGCGATCGACGTGGCCCCGTCCAAGATCCGCACGCCGCTGATGTTCGAGTACCAGCTGAACGAGATGGCCCGCAGCAACAAGCGGCGGATCGTCCTGCCCGAGAGCGGCGACGACCGCATCCTCGAGGCGGCGTCCATCGTGCTGCGCCGCGGCACGGCGGAGATCACGCTGCTGGGCAACCCCACCGAGGTCAAGGGGCGCGCGACGCAACTCGGCTTCTCGCTGGAGGGCGCCGAGATCATCGACATGACCGATCCGGAGCTCGTCGAGAAGTTCTCGGCGGAATACGCCAAGCTGCGCTCCAAGAAGGGCGTCACGATCGAGCAGGCGAAGCAGCGCATGACCGACCCGAGCTACTTCGGGACGATGATGGTGCACTTCGGCATGGCCGACGGCATGGTGTCGGGCGCGGTGAACACGACGGCGAACACGATCCGTCCCTCGCTGGAGTTCATCAAGACGAAGCCGGGCGTGAAGGTCGTCTCGTCGTCGTTCCTGATGTGCATGGAGAACCGGGTCGACGTCTACGGCGACTGCGCCGTGAACCCCGACCCGAACGAAGAGCAGCTCGCCGACATCGCGATCAGCTCGGCAGAGACGGCCGCCGCGTTCGGCATCGAGCCGCGCGTGGCGATGCTGTCGTACTCCACAGGCGAGTCGGGCAAGGGTGCCGATGTCGACAAGGTGCGGGCCGCCACCGAGATCGTCAAGGAGCGGGCGCCGGAACTGAAGGTCGAGGGTCCGATCCAGTTCGACGCGGCCGTCGACCCGACGGTGGGCAACAAGAAGATGCCGGGCTCGGAGGTGGCCGGTCAGGCGACCGTGTTCATCTTCCCCGACCTCAACACGGGCAACAACACCTACAAGGCCGTCCAGCGTTCCGCCGGGGCGCTCGCGGTCGGCCCGGTGCTGCAGGGCCTCAACAAGCCGGTGAACGACCTGTCCCGCGGGGCGCTGGTCGACGATATCGTCAACACCATCGCCATCACCGCCATCCAGGCTCAGCAGTAGTCCGACAAGGAGAAACGACGCATGAGCACACCGATCCTGCTGCTGAACTGCGGGTCGTCGTCCATCAAGTACCAGGTCATCGACGCCGAGAGCGAGCAGGTGATGGCCAAGGGCCTCATCGAGCGCATCGGCAGCGACGACGGGCACATCGAGCACGAGGTCGACGGCACCGAGCACGAGAAGACGCTCCCGCTGCCGGACCACACCGTGTCGCTGCGCGAGATGGTCGCCATGTTCGACGAGTTCGGGCCCGACCTCTCGGCCGTCACCGCCGTGGGCCACCGCGCCGTGCACGGTGGCGACCAGTTGACCTCGACGACGCTCATCGACGACTCGGTCGTCGACACGCTGGTCGAGCTCTCGCCGCTCGCCCCGCTGCACAACCCGCCGGGCGTCGCGGGCATCAAGGCGGCGCGCGAGGCGCTGCCCGACGTGCCGCACGTGGCGGTCTTCGACACGGCGTTCTTCTCGTCGCTGCCGCCCGAGTCGTACACCTACGCCCTGCCGGTGGACGTGGCGAAGAAGTACAAGATCCGTCGGTACGGGTTCCACGGAACCTCGCACCACTACGTGTCGGAGACGGCGGCGAATTTCCTCGGGAAGCCGTACTCCGAGGTCAACCAGATCGTCGCCCACCTCGGCAACGGGGCGTCCATCTCGGGCATTCGCGCCGGCAAGGCGATCGACACGTCCATGGGCATGACGCCGCTGGAGGGGCTCGTGATGGGCACCCGCACCGGCGACATCGATCCGGGGCTCGTGTTCTACCTCGCCCGCGAGGCCGGCATGTCGATCGACGAGATCGACACGCTGCTGAACAAGAAGTCGGGCATGCTCGGCCTGGCCGGGTTCAGCGACATGCGCGACGTCGAGGCGAAGATGGAGGCAGGCGACGAGCGCGCAGGGGTCGCCTGGAGCGTCTACATCCACCGGCTCGTGTTCTACATCGGCGCCTACTTCACGCTGCTGGGCGGCGCGGACGTGATCTCCTTCACCGCGGGCGTCGGCGAGAACGCCTCGCTGGTGCGGCGCGACGTCTGCAACCGCCTCAAGGTGCTCGGGGTCGAGATCGACGACGAGGCCAACGATGTGCGCTCCAAGGAGCCGCGGGTCATCTCCACTCCCGACTCGAAGGTGACGGTGCTCGTCATCCCGACGAACGAGGAGTTGCAGATGGCGCGCGAGGTGCTGGACGTCGTCCGGCGCTGACAGCCCACCGATGACCAAGGTCGTCCTGACCGGCTTCGGCCCCTTCGGCTCGGTCGCGGTCAATCCTGCCCATGCCGGCGTCCTCGACGCCGGCATGGCGCTGTACACAGACGACGGCGTCCAACTGGTCGTGGAGATCCTGCCCGTCGAGTTCGACCGGGCCCGCGAGCGCGTGCGCGCGCTCGCGGCGTCCGTCGAGCCCGACGTGTGGGTCTCCTTCGGCGTGGCCGAGGAGCGCTCCGTGGTGACGCCCGAGCGGGTTGCGCACAACGAGATCGACGCGCGGATTCCCGACAACGCGGGCGCCCGGCCCGTCGGCGTCCCGGTGGACGCCGACGGCCCGGCGACGCTTCAGGCGACGCTGCCGACCGAGGCGATCCTGACGGCGCTGGCGGAGTCGGGGGTGGCCGCGGAGGCGTCCGATTCGGCGGGCCGCTACGTGTGCAACGCCGTGCTGTACACGGCGCTGCGCGCGCTGGAGGGGTCGGGGGCGCGGGTCGGGTTCGTCCACCTGCCGCCGGGGCTCCCCGAGCCGAACGAGGTCGTGAAGACCGTCGTACGGGCGGTCGTGGCGGCCGGGAGGAATCCCGAGGCGTAGGCGTCGCGGGTGCTCGGCGGTAGTGTGAACGCCGTGGCTACAGCATTGGTGACGGGCGGAACCTCGGGCATCGGCGCCGCGTTCGTCCGGGCGCTGGCGGCGCGCGGCGACGACGTCGTGATCGTCGCGCGCGACACGGCTCGTATGGAGGCCACGGCCGCGGAGTTGTCGGCGAAGCACGGCGTCCGGGTCGAGGCCCTGACCGCCGATCTGGCGAAGAAGGCCGACGTCGACCGGGTGGCCGCGCGCCTGGAGAGCCAGGACGCGCCGATCGAGCTGCTCATCAACAACGCGGGCTTCGGGCTGCATTCGACCTTGTTGGACGCCGATTACTCCGAGCACGAGCGCGCTCTCGACGTCATGGGGCTGGCGGTGCTGGTGCTCGGCGGGGCGGCCGGCCGGGCGATGAAGGCGCGCGGGCACGGGCGCATCATCAACGTGTCGTCGATCTCGGCGTTCATCGCCCAGGGCGGCTACTCGCCGGTCAAGGCCTACTCGAAGGTCTACTCCGAGGGGCTGGCGAACGAGCTGCACGGCAGCGGGGTCACCGTGACCGCGCTGTGCCCCGGTTGGGTGGCGACCGAGTTCCACGAGCGGGCGGAGATCAAGACGTCGGCGATCCCGTCGTGGCTGTGGGTGGACGCCGACCGGCTCGCCGCGTTGGCGCTCGCCGACGCCGACAAGGGGAAGGTCGTGTCCATCCCGACGCCGCTGTGGAAGGCGGGGGCGCTGGGCCTGACGCTCGCGCCGCGTCCGGTGGTGCGCTGGGTGTCGCGCGTCCTGACCAGGAGCCGGGCGTGACCGTGCGTGGCGCGGGCACCCTCGGGCAGAATGAAGCGTCTGTGACAAGGAGCGTGGAGTGAGCGACGACGATCTCGGCCGGTACTCGGCGCCGGTCCAGGGCTTCGGCCGGATGCTGGCGCAGCACCTCGTCATGAAGCCGTACATCTGGTCGGCGCTGACGGTGCACATCCATGGCCGGCGCAACCTGACCGCCGTGAAGGCGCCCTTCATCGCCATCGCGAACCATTCCTCGCATCTCGACACGACCCTGATCTACGGCGCGCTGCCCCGCCGGCTGTCGAAGAACCTCGCGGCCGGCGCCGCGGCCGATTACTTCTTCACCAAGAAGGTGAAGTCGATGGGCACGCGGCTGTTCTTCAACGCCTACCCGATCGACCGCGGCGGCATGCGCGCGCGGGCGCACCGGGGCATGTCGGGCCGGCTGCTCGACGACGGCGTCCCGCTGCTGATCTTCCCCGAGGGCACCCGCAGCCGTACCGGCGCGATGGCGCGGTTCACCGCCGGCGTGGCGGGGCTGTCGATCAGCCACGACGTGCAGGTGCTCCCGATCGCGCTCGTGGGCGCGTACGCCGCGATGCCGTCGACGGCGTCGGTGCCCGTGCCGGGGCGTCCGGATGTGCATATCGTCTTCGGCAACCCCATGCGGCCCCAGCCGGGCGAGATCGCCCGGCAATTCTCCGGACGCCTCCAGCGGTACGTCACGGAACTGCACGACACCACCGCCCGGGCCTACGGCATGCCGACCCAGGCCGACTTCGCCCGCGCCGTCGCGCTGCGGGCAGCGGCGCGGCGCTCGGCCCAGCAGCTCGAACCGCCCGCCGACAAGGACGGATCGGGCAAGCCCTGACCCAGCGGGGGTCGGTCGACCCCTGGCGCCCGCTGGCCGGATCAGTCCGCCGCTTCGGCCCGCCGACTCAGCCCGCCTCGGCCAGCCTGGACGCCGGCACGGTCCGCGACCGGGCGATCGCCAGCCAGCTCGCCAGCAGCGCGACCGCTCCCCAGCCCAGCAAGGCCAGCAGCGCGAGGGCGGGCGAGTGGCCCGTCGCGATCTCGCGGACGGCGTCCAGGGCCGGCGCGACGGGAGACAGCGGGCGCAGCGCGACGAGCCAACCGGGGGCCGCCGCGCTCAGCGCCGGGACCAGGCCGAGCAGCAGCAACGCTAGGGAGGCGAGGCGTCCCCAGGTGCCCCACCACGCGACGAGCGCGTGGTTGGCGACCGCGAACACGACGCCCGCCAGCACGAGCACCCCCGCGATGGCGGCGCTCGTCGCGAACGGCAGCCGCAGGGCGACCTGGCCGATCACCGCCAGCAGCAGCCCCTGCGCGCCCACGATCGCCATGCCGGGCAGCAGAGCCCAGCCCACGAGCCGGGAGGTCGGCGCGCCGCTGTAGGCGTTCTCCTCGTCGACCGGCTTGAGGACGCCGAACGTCGCCGCCGCCCCCAGCCACAGGGCGAGCACGAGCAGCAGCGAGGCAAGAGCGAGGCGGGGCGTCACGAGGGCGTCCAGGCCGGTGCGCGAGATCGGCTGCGCGACGACCCTCGCCAGGTTCTCGCGTTCGGCCTTGTCGTAGCTCGGGATCTGCTTGGCGCCGCTGGCGACGCCGTCCGCCAGTTTGCCCGCGCCGGAGGCGAGCCGGTCGGCGCCCTTCGCGGCGTCCCCCAGGCCGTTGGCGAGGGCGCCCGCCCCGTCGGCGCTCTGCCGGATGCCCCCGGAGACCTTCGCGACGCCCGCCGCGTACTGGTCGAGGCCCGAGGAGAGCTGCGCGGCGCCGTCCGCGAGGCGTCCGACGCCGGTCGAGAGGGCTCCCAGGCCGTCGACGAGCTTGCGGACACCGTCCGCGAGGCGACGTGCGCCCGAGCCGAGGGCGTCCGCCCCGGCGGCGAGCCGGTCGGCGCCGGAGGCGAGCTGGTCCGCCCCGGCGGCCAGCTTCCCGGCCCCCTGGTCGAGCTGCGTGCCGCCCGAGACGAGCTGGTCGCCGCCCGCCCGGAGCTGCTTCAGCGAGCCCAGCAGTTGGCTCTGCGACGGCCCGCCCTGCAGCTGCTTCTCGATGGCGAGGTAGCGATCCCGGTAGTCGGGAGCGTTCTTGGCGAAGGCCGCCGATGCCCGCTGGGCCTGCTCGATGGCGGCGACGAGCTGGTCGGCGTCCGTCCCGACGGCCTCGCCCTTGGCGACGAGGGCGTCGGCCTGCTTGCTCAGCCCGGACGCCCCGCCGAGCGCCTCCTGCCCGGCCGCCTTGACGCCGGCGGCGAACGCCGCGCAGCCGCCCTGGACGTCCTGGAGCGAGACCGGGCACGCGACCCCGCTCCCGGACGCCAACTGGCGCACCTCGGCGGCGTGCGCGTCCGCCCGCGTCGACAGCGTCGACGCCCCCGCGGAAAGCTGCTGGCTACTGCGAATGAGCTCCTTGAGGCGCGGCGCGATGGCCTGCACCTGACGGTCGATCGACGTGGCGATGTCCGGCAGCCGCAGCGCCCACTCGTGCAGCTGGGGCAGGATCGACGACAGATCCGGCAGGCTCTCCACGGCCGAGATGATCGGGTCGAGAAGCTGGTTCACCCCACCCACATACGTCGCGACGCCGTCGGTGTACCGGTCGACGCCAGCGCCGTACTCCCGCACCCCGGACACATACTGCCGGACGCCCCCGGCGTACGCCTTCAGGCCGCCGGCCACCTGCCCGACGCCGTCCGCGAGCTGGTTCGCGCCGGAGGAGAGCTGACCCAGCTGGCCGGGCATGGCGTCCGTGCCGGCCTTGAGTTGGGCGAGGCCGTCGGAGAGCTGGCGCGCGCCGGAGGTGAGGCGTCCGGAGTTCGCGACGAGCTGGTCGCTGCCGGACGCCAACTGCCCCAGCCCGTCGGCCAGCTTCGTCGACCCGGTGGCCGCCTGGCCGACCCCGTCGGAGAGCTTGGCCGAGCCGTCCGAGAGCTGGCGCGCCCCGTCGGCGATCGACACCATCTGCTCGCCCATCTTGTTGAAGCCAAGGTAGACGTTGTCGAGGTAGAGCCGGGTGATCTCGTCGTTGAGCGAGGAGGCGGCGGCGTCCGCGATGGACTGGCCGAGCGCGGTGTCGGCGATCCCGGCGACCGGGCTGGTCTCCACCTGGATGGTGGCCTGGTGGGCGTCCGCGGCCTTCTTGCTGGAGGAGGTCGCGGCCGCGGAGAAGTTCTTCGGGATCGTGACGACGGCCGCGTAGGTGCCCGTCGCGAGCCCGCTGCGAGCATGCGAGGCGTCCGCGAGCACCCAGGTGAAGTTCTGCTCGCGGTCGGAGTCGACGAGGGCGGCGGTGAGCTGGCGCCCGAGCGGGACGGTGCGCCCGTTGAGCGTGACGGCCTCGTCGAGGTTCACGACGGCGGCCTGCACGCGGCGGGCGCGCAGGTCGTAGTTCCAGGTGCCGGCGAGCAGCGCTCCGGCCGCCAGCAGCGGCACGAGGATGAGCGCGAGCAGCGTCGTCCAGCGCGGTCGGTTGGTCGTCATCGGGAGACTCCCCCCACGAGGGTCGGTTCTTCGGCCCCGAGCCGGACGACGGTCGTCCGGGCGGGGAGATCGAGTGATTCGGGGCGCGGGGCCGTCAGGACGACCACGTGGTCGTCCGGGGCGTCGAGCGCGTCGTCGAGCCAGTCGCGGGGGGCGCCGGCGAGCCGGTCCGCCCCGATCACCACGACGAGCCCGCGCGGCCGGGCGAGCCCGGCGTGCGTGGCCGGGCGGGCGGCGTCCACCAGGGTCGTCGCGGCCCGGACGAACCCGGCCTCCTCGGGCAACACGCGCCCGAGGACCTTCGCCTCGCCGGCGTCCGGACGCAGGCGTCCGGCGAGCGCCAGCGCCAGCGCCGTCGTGGACGCCTCGGGCCCGGTGAGCAGCGCGACGTCTCCGGGTTCGAGGTCGAGGCTCACCCCCGCGAACAGCGCGCGCCCGCGGGCGTGCGCGGCCAGCTCGGCCGCGTAGACCCCGGACGCCTCCGGCCGCGGCCAGTCGGCCAGGCTGAGCTGGTGGGCCAGAGCCTCGCCCTCGACGTCGAGCACGGGCATGCGCCGGTCAAGCCAGCCCGGCAGCCACCAGGCGCGGTCGCCGAGCATCGTCATGAGCGCCGGGCCGAGGGTCATCCGGACGGCGAACGCGTCGATCGCCACCCCGATGGCCAGGCCGAACGCGATCGGCTTGATCGAGCCCTCGCCGTGCGGGACGAAGAACGCGAACACGGCGAACATGATGATCGCCGCCGCGACGACGACCTTCGCGGAGTGGACGAACCCCTCGTGCACCCAGGTCGTCCGGTTGCCGTGGACGTACTCCTCCCGCATGCGGGAGGTGAGGAAGACCTCGTAGTCCATCGCCAGCCCGAACAGGATGCCCATGAGCACGATCGGCAGGAAGCTGATCACCGGGACGGGTTCAGGCAGGTTGATGAGCCGGCTGAACAGCCCCTCGTTGAACACGAGTTGGGTCGCGCCGAACGCCCCGCCGACGCTCAGCAGGTAGCCGAGCGCGGCCTTGACGGGCACCCACACCGACCTGAACACCATCGTCAGCAGCACGAGCGACAGCCCCACGACGAAGATGCCGAACGGCAGCAGCGCGCCGGCCAGCCGCGACGACACGTCGATCGCCACGGCCGTGAAGCCGGTGATCGCGACGTCGACGCCGTAGCGCTGCTTCCAGTCGGGCGCCTGGTCGCGCAGCCGGTGCACGAGGTCGGCCGTCGCCGGGTCGTCGGGCCCGGTCGTCGGGATGATCTGCACCATCGCCGTGTCGGCGTTCTGGTTCGGGGTCGACACGGCGACCAGCTGGACGCCGGGCATCTTCTCGATGTCGGCCTTCAGCCCGCGGGTGATCGAGAGCGGGTCGGTGGACTCGACGATCTCGGCCGTCGCGATCAGCGGCCCGTTGTAGCCGACGCCGAAGTGCTGGCTGATCAGGTCGAACGTCACGCGGTCGGCGGCCCCCGGCGTGGAACGCCCGGAGTTCGGCAGGGCCATCTCCAGGCCCTTCGCCGGGACGCTGAGGGCGGCCAGCCCGACCACGACGACGAGGGCGGTGACGATCGGGCGTCGGGTGATCACGCCGACCCACCAGGCCGACGGGTCCCAGCGCGGCTTGGCGCGGGCGCGGCGCGGCTTGGGGCGGAGCTTCTCCCCCACGAAGCCCAACAGGGCCGGCAGCAGGGTGAGGGCGAGCAGCACCTCGATCGCGACGGCGACGGCCGCGAACAGGCCCATCGTCGTGAGGAACGGGATGCCGGCGACGCCCAGCCCGGCCAGGGCGATGATGACGGTCAGACCGGCGAAGACGACGGCCGAGCCGGCGGTCGCGGTCGCCCGGGACGCCGACTCCTCGACCGCCATGCCCTGCGCGAGCTGGTCG
The DNA here is from genome assembly GCF_039811905.1 of Nigerium sp. Classification (NCBI taxonomy): domain Bacteria; kingdom Bacillati; phylum Actinomycetota; class Actinomycetes; order Propionibacteriales; family Propionibacteriaceae; genus Nigerium; species Nigerium sp. The sequence continues at coordinate 20,422 of NZ_JBDHZL010000034.1, forward strand.
CGGTGCCGGGACACGATGAACAGCGAGTAGTCGATGCCGACGGCGAGCGCGAGCATGAGGGCGAGGATCATCGTGGTCGAGTTGATCGGCGTCAGGCCGGCCGCGATGAAGATCAGCATGATGGCCAACCCCGCCCCGGCGAGGGCCGACACCACCGGCAGCACCGCGCCGCGGATCGACCCGAGCGTCAGGAACAGCACGACCGCGGCCACGCCCAGGCCGGCCATCTCGGTGGCCGACACCTTCGGGATGTTCACCGAGAACACCTCGCCGCCGAGGTGCACCTGCGAGCCGGGGATGCTCTGCTGGATGCGCTGGCCGGCCTCGACGAGGGCCGCGCGGTGGGCGTCCGAGAACTCGCCGGCCGTGCCCCGGACGCGGACACGCGCGTACGCGGCCGTCTTGTCGTCGCTCACCATGCCCGTGACGTACTTGTTGAACGGGGACTGGCTGCCCTTCACCCACGCGAAGCGGTCGATGTCACGCAGGCCGGCCTCGATCGAGCGCTTGATCGCGGGGTCGTCCACCGGACGCCCCGGCGGCGCGAGCACCAGCAGCGTCGCGGAGGCGTCCGCGGCCTCCGGGAAGGTCATCTTGAGTTGGTCGAGCGCCACCTGCGAGGACGCCCCCGGGATGCGAAATTCGTCGTCGAACGGCGCGCGCAGCGTCGCGGTGAGGACGCCGCACAGCGCGAGCAGCACGACCCAGGCGGCCACCACGCGCCACCGCGCGCGGAAGCAGGCCCTGGCCAGGCGGTAGAGCAGCGACGACACGGTCCCTCCCGATCACTTCGTTCGATACACGACTGTATCCGATACAGTGCTGTATCCAAACCGGGGTATGCTCGGTGAAACGAGGAGGGCGGGCATGTCATCGGAGATCAGCGCGCGGCGCTCGCAGACGCGCGACCGGCTGTGCGACGCCGCCGTCTCCGTGTTTGCGCGCCAGGGCGTCGGGGCGGCGTCCGTGGAAGAGCTGTGCGAGGCCGCCGGCTTCACGCGCGGGGCGTTCTACTCGAACTTTGCCTCCAAGGACGAGTTGTGCCTCGCCCTGCTCGACCGGCAGTGCGAACTGCAGTTGGCGGCCGCCCGGCACACGATCGCCACGCTGGAGATCTCGGCCGCCGCCGGCCCGGAGGCGATCGTCGACGCGCTCCCCCGCGCGGTCGACGTGTACCTGGCGTCGCAGCGGGCGTCGCGGGAGTGGATCCTGGCGGACGCCGAGATGCGGCTGTACGCGGCGCGGGACGCGTCTCTGCGGGAGTCCTATCGCGAGTTCGACAAGACGATGGCGCAGGTGTTCGGCACCCTCATCGAGGACGCCGCGGCGCGCTTCGGCCACGAGCTGACCCTCCCGGCGATTCAGGTGACCAACGTGGTGCACGCGGTGTACTCCGACCAGTGCATCCGGTCGCTGATCGACGACGCGCCCGAGAGCCACGCCGAGACGCGAGAGCTGCTGACGAGCGCGTTGCTCGGGTTCGTCCGGCCCGCGCGGGGGGCGGGGGACCCCGTCCCAGGCGAGCCCGAGCGGGGTTAGGCTCGCGGGCGTGTTCGCCCCCGCCCGGTTTCCTGCCATCCTCGCGTCGCTGCTGGTGGCGACCCTCGTCACCGCCTGTTCGTCCGCGTCCGGGGCGGCGCCCGCCCGCGTGACGCTCGCCCCCGCCACCGTCACCGAGTCCCCCGCCGCCACCCCCACGCCGACGTTCGTCCCGGACGCCGGGGCGGGACCGGCGGCGTCGTCGGCGTCGGCGTCACGGGGACGTTCGTCCGGACCGGCGGCGAGGGCCCCGGGGACGCCCGCGGCGTCCGGTGGGCCCGGGAGGGCGGCGTCCGGACTGCGCGGGAAGACGATCGTCGTGGACCCGGGCCACAACGGCGGCAACGCCGCGCACCCCGCGCAGATCAATCGGCTCGTGCCGGCCGGTGGAGGCCGCATGAAGGCGTGCAACACGACCGGCACCGCGTCGGCGTCCGGGTACACCGAGCACGCGCACAACTTCGACGTGGCGCAGCGGCTGGCGAAGATCCTGCGCGCGGAGGGGGCACGGGTCGTACTGACGCGCGACAACGACGCAGGCGTCGGGCCGTGCGTGGACCGGCGCGCGGCGATCGGCAACGAGGCGTCCGCGGACGCCGTGGTCTCCATCCACGCCGACGGCAACGAGTCGAGCAGCGCGCGGGGGTTCCACGTGATCGTGAGCTCGCAGATGACGGGCGGGGCGGCCGTGGAGGCGCGCTCTCGGGCCCTGGCGGCGGACGTCCGGGAGGGGTTCGCCGCGGCAACCGGCATGCCGAGGTCGACCTACACGGGCGGCGGCACCGGCATCAACGCGCGCACGGACATCGCCGGCATGAACCTCTCGACCAGGCCGGCGGTGATGGTCGAGTCGGGCAACATGCACCACCCCACGGACGCCGCCTGGCTCGCGTCGGCGTCCTATCGGCAAAAGGAGGCCCAGGGGCTCGCCGACGGGCTGGCGCGGTTCTTCGCCTAGCCAGGCAGCGTTTCCCCGCGTTCTGCCGGTGATGCCGGCCCACCCGGCCGATGGGCGGTCTGGTGCGGGCGTCCGGGCTACGCCGCCGCGTACTCCTCCACGACGACCCCCGACCGAAACGGACGCGCCCGCGTCAGCGCGAAGCGCCGAGCCTCGTAGGGAGCGTTCCCGAACAGCGGAACCCCAGAGCCGAACGCCACCGGGTTGCGCTTCAGGACGAGCCGGTCGATCTCGGGGAGGAGAGCGCCCGCCACCTGACCGCCGCCGCAGAGCCAGATGTCGAGGCCGCTTTCGCGCTTCAGGTTGCGGACCGTGGCCAGCGCGTCGTCCGTCAGGGAGATCGCCGGGTCGACCAGGCGGGGACGCCTGCTCGCGACCCACTGCCGCAGGTGCGGGTAGGGGCTGGCGATGCCGGCGCCCAGCGCCGGGAGGAGGGTGTTCCAGCCCATGATGACGGTGTCGAAGCGCGTTCCCGGCGGCGTGAGGCCGAGGGCGGTCAGCGCGTGGCCAGGGAGGGCGTCCGCGTACTCGTCGAGGACGACCGCGGCGTGATCCCCCTCGACGAGGAAGGCGTCGAAGCCTCCCGCCGGGTCGGCGATGAAGCCGTCGAGGCTGACGGCGACGTAATACACGAGCTGGCGCATGGGGACTCCAATCACGACGTCTGTCGTGGTTAAACTACGACAGACGTCGTACTTTCGCTAGGGTGGGTGCGTGGCCAGAAATGATGCGCGGCGCTCCGTGCTTGCGGACGCGGGAATCCGCGTGCTCGCCACCGAGGGCGCGCGCGGCCTCACCCACCGGGCCGTGGACGCCGCGAGCAGCCTGCCGCGCGGGACGGCGTCCAACTACTTCGCCACGCGCGACGACCTCATCGCCGCGCTCGTGGAGCGCATCGAGCAGCGACTCGCCCCCGACCTGGACGCCCCCCATCGACCCGCCGATCGGGCCCTGTTCGCGGAATACCTGCGCGACGTCGTCCGGCGGCTGCGGGCCGACCCCCACGTCGCGCTGGCCCTGTTCGAGTTGCGGCTGGAGGCGTCGCGGCGTCCGTCGGTCGCGGCGACCCTGGGGGCATGGCGTCGCCGCGCGTTCGAGGAGGATGTCTCCTTCAACGACCGCGCCGGCCTGCCGGGCGGACGCACCGACCTCCTGCTGTTCCACTACGCCATCGACGGGCTGATGCTCGATCACCTGACGGTGCCGCTCGACCCGGACGCCTCACTGGAGGACGCCGTGGACGACTTCGTCGATCGCCTCCTCCCCTGATCGAGGGCAGCATCTCCCGCGGGTCGTGCCGCCGAACCGGACCATCACCTGCGTAACCGACCCAGGTAGCGGGCGTGGGTGCGGGGGGTCTGGTGGGGGTCGACGTAGCGGGGTGGGATGACCTCGGCCGGCCCGGCGGTGGGCAGGCGGACGCTCCAGCGGTCGGCGTGGGGGTTGCGGGAGGGTTCGATGATGCCGTGGTGGTGGGGGCACAGCAGGACCAGGTTCGCCAGTTCGGTGTGGCCGTGTGCCCACCAGGGCAGGATGTGATGCGCCTCACAAGCACTCGGTGGCTTGTCACAGCCGGGGAACACACAGCCTTCGTCTCGAACATCGAGGGCCGCCCGGATATCGGGGGTGACCAGGCGTCTGGAGCGCCCCGCGTCCAGGATCACCGATCGTCCGTTCATCACGACGGGCAGCACCTCACAGTCACACAGGAGACGGCGCAGCTCGCCGGCCTCGACACGCTCACCGGTCGCCAGACAACGACCGACCAGCCCGAAGGTGATGGCGCGTTGACCGAGGCGTCCGCCGGAAAGCAGTGGCCCGCTGGAGGGGTTGGCGCTGATGTCATCGCGGCCGAGCCGTGCGGCGGCGTCGAGGAGGGTTTGGTAGTCGAGGGTGACGACCACGCGGGGCCGGTCGCCACGATGGTTCGGGGCGGTCCTGCCGTGTTGATGGGCGTGCAACAACGCGACCAGCGCGTCGGCCTTCCGCATACCCGGCGTCACGACCATGCCGTGCAGATCCCGCAGATCCTCACTCGTCTCGGCAGAATCTCGTGGCTGCCGTTTCGGGGGTGTCGTGTAGCTGTCGATCAGGGCGATGAATGCTTCGCCGTCCAGGGTGGGCAGGCTACCTCGGAACGACACGCGCCCTGACTCCCGAAAGAACGCCAGGTGCCGATTCTTGCGGGCGGCAGCCAACTCCCGCTCCAGCCGGGCAGCCTCATGCCCCTCAGCCACGTCGGGGGCCAGCACCTCCAGCAGATGCCCCGACAA
>NZ_JBDHZL010000035.1:0-25024 GCF_039811905.1 Nigerium sp.
AGGGGCGAGGGGCGAGGGGCGAGGGGCGAGGGGCGAGGGGCGAGGGGCGAGGGGCGAGGGGCGAGGGGCGAGGGGCGAGGGGCGGCCTCTGCTGGCCAACTCCGCCACCCGCCCCGGGCCGACGGCCCCTCATCCGGAGCGTTCGATGAGTCCGATCTCGTTGCCGTCGGGGTCGAGGAAGATCGCCCACCAACTCGTCGGTGTGATCTCGAACTTGCCCATCAGCACGGTCCCTCCGAGGGACGTCGCGTGCGCCAGGGTGTCGTCGATGGAGTCGACCTCGACGTGGGCGCGCGGCTGGGTGAACCCGTCGCCACGCGGGGCGAGCCCTCCGCCGACACCGCCTGGGGCGCGCCACAACGGGTAGCCCGTCATGTCGGGGCGTTCGCCGATGTTCCAGCCGAACAAGGCACCGTAGAAGGCGCTGGCCGCCGCCCTGTCGCGGACCGGAATGTCGATGTGGGTGATGTCGCCATGCGTCATGGAACTCCTCTCGATCGATCCGTCACCCCGACGCTAGCCCGGCTCACCCCGCGCGGGTAGACCTCTGCCGGTTCCACACCACCGGACGCCCGCCGCTAGTTCGAGACCACCTCGTCGATGTAGCACCAGCGCCACGATTCGCCGGGTTCGAAGGACCGCATCACCGGGTGCCCGGATTCCTCGTAGTGCCGGGTCGCGTGCCGGCCCTCCGACGAATCGCAGCAGCCCACGTGCCCGCACGTCAGGCACAGCCGCAGGTGCACGGGCGTGAGTCCCTCCGCCTCGCACTCCAGACAGCCGGTCGTGGACGCGGGCTTCACGTCCGGCGGCGCGGCCTGCAGGTGCTCGCACGGCTGAGCGGCGTCGCTGAGCACGAGCGGCTCGCTCGCGCGAATGGCGTCCGCCTTCGTTGACGCCAGGTCCAAGATGATCTCCTCCAGGTCGAGGCTGGCGAGGACGCGGCTCAGCACCGTCTGTTCCGCGGCGCCCTCGTCGCGCACCTTCAGCACGGTCTCCCGCTCGGCGGTGAGCGCGGCGAGACGTAGGCGGCGTCCGGTCTGGCTCGGGGTTTCGAGCTCATCGGACGGCCGGCCCAGCCGCTCCCAGATCGCGTTCACCCGCCGGGACGTCACCGACTCGAGCTGCTCGACGAACCCCGCGTCCCCGGGGCCGGCGGCCGCGTGCACCGCCTCCAGCCCGGCGGTCGCCGCCTTCTGCACGACGACCGCCTCGGTGAGGGCGTCCTCGCGCGGGTCGGGCCCGCGCAGCCCCAGCCGGCGCACCAGCGGGCCGAGGGTCAGCCCTTGCAGCAGCAGGGTCCCGACGGTCACGGCCAGCGCGGCGAGCACGAGCACCGGCCGCGCGGGGGTCGCCTCCGGCAGCGACAGCGCGGCGGCGAGCGTCACCACGCCCCGCATGCCGGCCCAGCCGATCACGAAGCCCTCGCGCCCGGAGTTGCCGCGGCGGCGTCCGAACGCGAAGTGCGTGAGCATCGTCCATAGCAGGCGCAGCACGATCACGGCCGCGACCGTGGCCGCGCAGACCGCGATGATGAGCGGCCAGTCGTACCCGGACGCCGCCGCGTCCGAGATGATCGTCGCCGTCTGCAGGCCGAGCAGGAGGAAGACGGAGTTCTCCAGGACGAACGAGATCGTGGTCCAGTTCATGCGCTGGGAGACGCGGGCGGCGGCGTCCTGTTCGCGGTAGGAGCGGTGGCCGAGCGCGAGCCCGGCCGCGACGACCGCGATGACGCCCGAGCCGCGCACGGCCTCGGTGGGCACGAAGGCGGCGAACGGGATCAGGAACGACAGCGCGGTCGTCATCGGCCCCGACGGCAGCAGCTTGAACAGCCAGCCGCCGACGCGGGCCGCGACGATCCCGATGGCGACGCCCGAGAAGACGGCCCACAGGAAGTCGCCGGCCACGCCGACCGCCGTGACGGACGCCCCCAGCGCGACCGTCGCGGTGCGCAGGCTCACGAGGGCCGTGCCGTCGTTCACGAGGGACTCGCCCTCCAGGATCGACACGACCCGACGCGGCAGCCCGACCTGCCGGGCGACGGCCGTCGCGGCGACGGCGTCCGGCGGGGCGACGATCGCGCCGAGCGCGCACGCGGCGGCGAACGGGACGCCGAGCAGGGCCCACACGACCACCGCGACGCCGAGCGTCGTGAAGATCACGAGCCCGACCGACAGCCAGCCGATCGGGGCCAGGTTGCGCCGGAAGTCCACCAGCGGGGTGTTCACGGCCGCCGCGTACAGCAGCGGTGGCAGCAGCCCGACCAGCACGAACTCCGGCTCCAGCGCCGGCGGGTGGACGAACGGCAGCTCCGACCCCAGGACGCCGACGCCGATCAGCAGCAGCGGTGCCGACACGTGCAGCCGTTCGGCCAACCAGCACCCCAGCAGCACGGTGAGCGTGAACAGCGTCAGCATCTCCAGGACCGACTCGATCTGCATGGGCGCATCCTGACAGACGCCGCGGGCGTCCGGCGGGATGGCTCGGTGTCGAGGCTCGACCCCGGCTACCCCGCCGGCGACGCGATGACGGCGATGGACCAGGGCTGCACGACGTAGGCGTCCTTGATGTCGGTGGCCGTGTCGTAGGACCAGCAGTTGCCCTCCCGCTCGGCCCACGCGGACGTGTCGATGATGCGCCGCCACCGCGGCCGCGCCCGGGGGCGCCTGCGCGGCAGGTGCGGCAGGCGGAACTCCACCGGCTCGGTCCACATGTTCACGCACATCAGGTAGTCGCGGGCCCGCGAGTCGACCGCGTCGATGCAGACCGTCAGTGCCCGCTCGCCGTCGCTCGGGTGGCCCTGCAGGTCGGGCCGCAGGAACACGTACGGCTGCGTCGGCACCCCCAGGACGCCGCGCCACCCGAGGTGCCGCAGCCCCGGGTCGTCGCGCCGCAGGCGCGCGACGAACGTGGCGAACGTGAGCAGCGGGTTCGTGCCGGGCTCGGCGTCCGCCTGGCCGACGACGTCGTAGTAGGCGGGCCCGAAGACGGGCACGCGCGGGTCCACCGGGAGCCGGGTCGGTGTGTTGGACGCCGCCTGCGCCCAGTTGTTCCACATGCCGACCGTGTTGAGGTTCCAGGGGTTGTTGTTGCCGTTCTGCGTGCGGCCGTACTCGTCGCCGGAGACGACCATCGGGATGCCGCGGGCGAGGAAGACGGTCAGCCAGTTGTTGCGCCAGCGGGTTCGGCGCAGGGCGTGGTCCCCGCCCGAATCCCAGGACTGGTTGTGCGATTCGCCGCCGTCGGAGGGGCCGAACGGCGGCGGCTGGTAGTTCTGCCGGTCGTTGAACGAGACGAGGTCGAACATCGTGAACCCGTCGTGGGCGTCGATGAAGTTGATCCACTTGCGCCGGCCCGAGTCCTGACCGTGGCGCACGTGCTCGCCGTTGAACTGGGCGGCGAACTCCAGCGTGTTGCCGTCGCCCTTGAGGAAGCGGCGGCTGGCGTCCCGGAAGCGGCCGTTCCACTCGCCCCAGCCGGTCGGGAAGTTGCCGACCTCGTAGCCCCACAGGTCCCACGGCTCGGCGATGACCTCGAAGTCGTTCATCAAGGCGAGGTTGCGCACGGACGTGAGCAGCGGATGGTCGGCGAAGAAGCGCTTCTGGCTCTCCCAGTCGTCGCGCTGGGCGGCGTCCGGGTGGCGGCCGAGGACGGGCGCGAGGTCGAAGCGGAAGCCGTCGACGCCCATCGCCGAGTTCCAGTAGCTGAGCGAGTCGAGGACGAGTTGCCGGGCCGCCGAGGAGGAGAAGTTCACCTGGTTGGACGTCCCGGTGGCCCCGTCGACGAGGGTCTGCCGCTGGGTGAGGACGTAGTACTCCGACGTCCCGAAGCCGCCGAGCGTCGTGAAGCCGACGCTGTCGGCGTCCCCGAACCAGTTGCCGCCCTCGGCGGTGTGGTTGAACACGACGTCGAGGATCACCTCGATGCCCTGGTCGTGGAACGCCCGCACCATCTCCTTGAACTCCCGCGTCGGGCCGCCGGGGCTCTTGTCGGAGGAGTAGTCGCGGTTCGGCGCGAAGAACGCAAGGGTCTGGTAGCCCCAATGGTTCGTGGTGCCCGACTGTGCGCCGGCGTGGTCGGAGTCGGTCTCGTGCACCGGCATCAGCTCGATCGCGGTGAAGCCCAGCGCGGTCAGGTAGGGGGCCATGCGGGCCGCCCCCGCGTAGGTGCCGCGCAGTTCCTCGGGCACCCAGTCGACAGCGGCGAAGCCGGGAACGTCACCCATGATGTCGCGGAGGCGCGTCGAGCTCGGGTGCAGGGTGAGGTTCTTGATGTGAGCCTCGTAGATCGTGGTGTTGCCCGTGCCGTCCGGACGCCTGCCGGTCGGGGTGTCGTCGTGCACCACGACCCCCTTCGGCGCCCACCGCCCCGTGTCGACCTCGCGCGCCGGACGGCGTCCGAAGCGCATGGGGCCACTGCCGAAGATCGCCGGCCCGGCGCCCGCCTCGATGACCGCCCGGCTCATCGGCGTGTGGGTGATCTCGCGAGCGTAGGGGTCGACGAGCACCTTGTTGGGGTTGAAGTGGTTGCCGTCGACGTCCCGGTCGCTGAGGAACCCGGCGCGCGAGCCGCCCCGTCTCCAGTCGTCCACGGACGGCCAGTTGGTTCCCCAGCAGCGGAAGGCGTAGAGGGTGCCGTGGCCGGCGTCGACGAGGGCGGCGCTCCAGATGTCGTCCCACCCGCGGGCCATGTCGAACGAGGCGATCGCGTCGGATCCCGTGGCCGTCGGGTAGATCTCCAGGACGACCCGGGTGGCGTAGGGCGCCTGGACGGCGAACGTGGTGATGCCCTCCGCGTCGTCCACATGGGCGCCGAGGGGCCAAGCCGCGTCCGCCCACGTCGCGGCGTGCACGGGCCTGGGCATGCACCCCACGTTGCCACATCCGCTTCGGATCGGCAGCCGGTTGCACAGGCCGCCCGTATCGGGCGGGGACGCCGTCAGCGTGGCGCTCGCCGGTGGAACGCGATTTCGCCCGCGAGATTCTCCCGGGCCTGGGCGTCCCAAAGGCGACGGCCCAGGCCCGTGGAAAACAGGGGATCCCGCTCGGACAGGGTCTCCAGCACCTGCAGGCGTCCCGATCGGTACAGCCGCTCGGGGATCTGCTCGTAGTCGATCCGGACGTCGCGGGCATAGATCGAGTAGCGCGCCGGGGGCATGCCGAGGATCGACAGGTCGGCGTCGCAGAGCAGGGCCCCGCGGACGTCGCCGGGGGCCGCCGCGTGGGATTCGGTGAGCAAGACCAGCCGGACGACCTCCGCCCGGTCGGCTGCCGACAGGATGCCCTCGAGCCGGCTGTCGGCCAGCCGGGCCGACCCCCGCTCGTCGTCGCCGGGCTGCCCGACGTAGACGGCGTCGTGGAACCACGCGGCGAGGTGCACGAGCGGGTCGTCGCAGCCGAGCTCTTCGAGGGCGTCGAGGATCTGCGCGAGATGCCGGACGTCGTGGTAGTGCCGGTGCGGCTCCCCCCACCGCTCCAACAGCTCGGTGCCCAGGTCGGCGTGCTCGGGCAGCAGGCCGGCCCAGCGGCCGCGCAACTGCGGGACGACCGCCGCCCGCTTGGGCGTCCGATCTTGCGCGTGGACGCGCAGGCCGCTGTCGAGCAGCCGGCGCACCAACTGCGTGCCGCTGACGGCCAGGGCTCCGCGGGCGGTGAGCTCGCGGAACAGCCGCTCCGGCACGTCGTAGTGATCGTGGTCGAACGCCTTCGGCGAGAGCCCGGCGTCCGCGGCGAACGCGTGCAGTTCGGCCAGCGACTCGTCGGAGACGAGGTGGCTGAACAGCGTCCCGTGCGCGGGCCAGCGCGGAGGGTCGATCAGGATGGCCATGTTCGTGATTCTGCCTGGACGTCTCGCGATGTGCCTACTCGGAGCCCTCCAGCGGGGCCAGGTGCCGGCGCCCGCTGTGCCAACGCTGGACGCGGCCCTGCAGCCGCCGGACGTCGAACTCGTGGTGCACCAGCTCGTGGGCGTAGTACGTGCCCAGCGTCGAGAGCGTGAAGACCATGCCGTCGGAGCGGCGTCCCTTGCGATCCCACTGGTCGGGGGCGACGCGCAGGAACTGCACCGCGACCGCCTCCGCGGCGTCGGCGTAGGCCTCGATGACCTGGTCGACGCCGCGCTCGTGGTAGCGCCCGTCGATCGCCGCCTGCTCGCCGTCGAAGTTGGCCAGCGCCGGCGTCTCCTGGGTCAGGATCGCGTCGATCCGCTCGTGGAACACGTGCGACAGGTCGGTCAGGTGGCACGCGTACTCGAGCGGCGACCAGACGGTCGGGTGCAGCCGCTCGGTGGCCCCCGGACGCCGGAGCGCGTCGGACCAGAACTCGATCGACTCGCGGATCAGGCCCGCCAACTGCGAGGGCCCGGCGCCGATGAAGGAGCACTCGGGGCAGCCGTTGGCGATGACGACCGTCCAGTCCTTGTCGTCGTGCTCGGCCGGCTCGGGGCCCACCCGCTCCTCGTCGGACGCCGCGTCGCTCAGATTCATGGCCCGAAGGTACGCGTCGGGGGTTCCTCCGACAAGGCCGGACCAATCCGCGAGCAGGGTCGCGGTGGGCGTCCGTGGCCCTACGATGTCGCCGTGAAGGCCCGGGTGAGGGACCGCGCCATGATGGCGCGCCTGCTGCGGCGGCGGTCGTCGCTGTGGAAGATCTCGCTGTGGGTGCTGGCCGTCACCGTCCTCACGCTGATCTCGGCGGTCGGGTACGTGGTGCTCGAGGGCTGGTCGTTCTACGACGGCATCTACATGGCCGTGACGACGCTGACGACGACGGGCTTCCGCGAGGTTCATCCGATGGATCAGGGCGGTCAGATCTGGACCATGGCGGTCTCCATGGCCGGCATCGGCGTCATCTTCGGCACGGTCGGCATCGCGGCCGAGGCGTTCATGGCCGAGTGGGCGTCCGGCGAGAGGGGAGCGCGACGCATGCAGGACAACATCGACCGGCTGAGGAACCACTACGTCGTCTGCGGCTACGGGCGCGTCGGGTCGCTGGTGGCCCGGCAGTTGCGGGCCGAGGGGGCGGAGGTCGTCGTGCTCGACAGCGACGTCGACTCGCTCGCCAGCGCGAAGGACGAGGGCTTTCACGTCGTGCCGGGAGACGGCACGTCCGACGAGGTGCTGACGATGGCCGGGGTCCGGCGGGCGCAGGGGCTGGTCGCGTGCATCGACTCGGATGCGAACAACGTCTACGTCACGCTGACCGCCCGCGCGCTCAACCCCGGGCTGTTCATCGTCGGGCGGGCGAGCGTGCCCGGGGTCATCGCGAAGCTGAAGCAGGCAGGCGCCGACCGGGCGATCTCGCCCTACATGATGGCCGGACGCCGGCTCGCCCACCTGGTCACCCGCCCCGGCGTCATGGACTTCATCGACTCCGCCCTCTCCAGCGCCGACCTGGATTACTCGATCGAGGAGGTCGTCATCGGGTCCGGCAGCCCGATGGCCGGCTGGTCGGTGGGCGCGCTGCGCGAGCGAGGCGTCTTCACGCTGGCGGTGGGCGGCGTCGGGGGCGCCATCGAGCACAACCCCCCGGACGCCCGCGTGCTCGCCGTCGGCGATCATCTGATCGTCTCGGGGGCGACCGACCAGTTGCAGGTGCTCGACGAGGCCTGAGCGCCCAGGGAGGCGACCGGGGCGCTAGCTGAGCCCGGACGCCGCAGCGCGCACGGCGTCCGTGAGCCGGTCGAGGCGCATGGACGACAGCCGCCAGCTCTGCCAATACAGGCGGACCTCGGTCGCCTCGCCCTCGAGACGGACCAGGTCGCCGCGCTCCACCTCGCCCGCGAGCTGCAGCTCGGGGATCAGCCCCCACCCGAGCCCGGCCTTCACCCCGTCGAAGAACCCCTCGGTGCTGGGGATGCGGGACGTGGGCGGGGTCGTCCGGACGCCGCGCTCGCGCAGGTAGGCCACCTGCAGGTCGTCCACCTGGTTGAACCGCAGGACCGGGAGCGCGGCCCAGTCGGGGCGTCCGGGGTCGCCGCCGACGGCGTGGCGCTCGAGCAGGGCGGGCGCGGCGAGCGGGACGTAGCGCATCGCCCCGAGTGGTTCGGCGCGGCAGCCGTTGACCGGGGCCGGTTCGGCCGTCACCGCGCCGACGACGTCGCCGCGGCGCAGCAGGGCGGCGGAGCGCTCCTGGTCGTCGACGTGCAGGTGCAGCGTCGCGTCCGGCCAGGACGCCGCGGCCGCCAGCAGCGGCCGGAACCACGTCGCCAGGCTGTCGGCGTTGACGGCCACGGGCAGGGCCGAGCCGGCGGCGTCCAAACCGAGCTCGGCGCGGGTCTCGGCTTCGAGGAAGCCGACCTGCCGGGCCATGCGCAGCAGGACGGCGCCCGCGTCGGTCGGGGTGACCGGGACGCTCCGCCGGACGACCACGTTGCCGACCGCCTGTTCGAGCGCCTTGATGCGCTGGCTGATGGCCGACGGGGTGACGTGGAGGGCGTCCGCGGCGGCCTCGAACGTGCCCTCGTCGACGACCGCGAGCAGGGTGCGGAGCTGGTCCAGGTGCATGAAGAGATTCTAAGCATCCCTCAAAATCAATCGTTTGTGTTTACTGCGGGGGTTTCGTAGCGTCGGGGACATGACGACCTTCCTGACCGGACTCGTGACCGGGTTCTCGCTCATCGTGGTGATCGGCGTCCAGAACGCCCTCGTGCTGCGTCAGGGCCTGCGCCGCGAGCACGTGGGGCTGGTCGTCGGGGTGTGCACGGCGTCCGACGTGGCGCTCATCGCGGCCGGCACCGCCGGCGTCGGAGCGATCGTTTCGTCTCACCCGACCCTGCTCAACGTGATGACCTGGGTGGGCGCGCTGTACCTGACGTGGCTGGCCATCGGGTCATTCCGGTCGGCGGCGCGGCCGCGGAGCCTCGTGGCCGCCGGCGCGCAGACCGCCGGGTCGGTGCTCGCGACCGTGCTCGCGGTGACGTGGCTGAACCCGCACGTGTATCTCGACACGGTGGTGATGCTGGGCAGCGTGGCGTCCAGCCACGGCGACGCTCGCTGGACCTTCGCGGCGGGGGCCATGGCGGCGTCCGTCGCCTGGTTCGGCTCGCTGGGCTTCGCGGCGCGCGCGCTGTCGGGGCCGCTGAGCAAGCCGTCCGTGTGGCGGGCGATCGACCTGATCATCGGCGTGGTGATCCTCGTCGTTGCGGTGAAGCTCGTGTGGCACTGAGGACGGATCGTCTCGCCCTGGGGCGTTCAGTCGATTTGCCACCACTCGATGCGGGTCTGCCGCTGAATCTCCGCTCAGGTGCGGCGGGAAACCTACATGGAGTGGTGGCAAATCGACCGATGGGCTGTCGACGGCCCGGGGTCGGCCAGGGCCGTCCCGCGCGAGCGTGCCGGGCGCGGGGCGTCGGCGACGCAGGCAGCGTGCGACGGGCTTCCACAGCCGCTCGGCCGCGTGGGGAGTTATCCACAGATCCACCGGACGCCGCCCGCGTCGGCGGGCTTCGTGATCGGCTTGCCGGATGGACCCCGACCTCGCCGCCGCCCTGGACGCCGGCAACGGCCTGCTCCGCCGACACGAGCACCCGCACCTGGCCAACAAGGTGGACGTCGCCCTGCGCGCCGGCGCCTGGCGGCCCTGTTGCCGGGCATCTATTGCCGCGCGGAGGAGGCGTCCTCCCTCGTCCTGCGTGGCCGGGCGGCCTGCCTCGCCGACCCGGACGCCGTGATCGTCGGGCCGGCGGTGTCCGTGCTCTCGGGGACGGGGCCGGCGCTGGATCCGCCGGAGCTGGTGACCGTCGCGAGCCTGCGGCTGCGCGGCCCGCGCGTCGGCTACCGGTGGGAGCGCCGCCTCGTGCCGCCGGGGCTCGTCCGGCGCGTGGGCGGCGTCCGGGTCGCCACGCGCCCCCTGCTCGCCCTCGACGAGGCGTCCACCCGCCCGGACGCCGTCGAGGAGGCCCTGCGCACCGGGGTTTCAGCGTCGTCGCTGGTCACGGCCCTATCCCTCACCCCCGGACGCCGCGGCAACCGCGCTCGGCGACGCCGGGTCGGCGGGGCCGTGGACGGCGCCTGGTCGGCCGCCGAGGCACGCGCGCACGCGGCCCTGCGGCGCGCGAGGATCTCGGGATGGCGCGCGAACGTCGGCCTCTGGGACCGTCGTGGCGAGGTCAAGCTCGGCTACGGCGACATCCTCTTCGGGGAGGTGGGCCTCGTCGTCGAGATCGACGGCGCGCAGCACACCACCGCGGAGGCTCGCCGCCAGGACGCCGCCCGCGACCTGGCGATGGCCAGGGCCGGGTGGGAGGTGGTGCGCATCCCCGCGACGCTGGTGATGCGGACGCCGGGCGAGTTCGTCGCGATCGTCCGGGATCTGCTGGCGACGCGGGCCGGGCGGGCGTCCGGGTGATGCTGGCGGGGCTGAGTGCCCGGCCCGGGGAGCTGGAGTGCCGAGTGCCGGTCCGGGCAGTCGATTTGCCCCCACTCGATGCGGGTCTTCCGTCGGATGTCCGCTCAGTCCTGGCAGGAAGCCGTCATCGAGTGGCGGCAAATCGACCGGACACCGATTTCGGACGCCGCCCGGCCCCCCGGTCCCGTCGCCGAGGGGCGATAGGACCGGAGGGCCGACGCCTCCGGTCGGAGACCTCAGAACGTCCCTTCGTCGATCATGCGGGTGCGCTCCTTCTGGAGGGCGGCGTCCTTGGGGTAGGTCTTGTAGAAGAGCGTCCAGTACAGGGCGTTGATCACGTACGGGACGGACACGAACCACAGCAGCGTGGTCTGCAGGCTGCCCATGGCCTCCGAGATCGCGCCGGTGCTCAGGCTGAGCACGGCGGTGATGGCGCCTTGGACCAGGGAGAACAGCACGGCGAACGACGTCGCGGAGAGCTGGGTCGGGCAGACCCGCGACACCATGGGCAAGACGGAGCCGGAGAAGCCCCACGAGAAGATGAGTCCCATCAGGAACACGACCACGTAGTACGCGAAGCTCGGGTCGTTGCTCGGCGGCTGGTTGCGCCCGATCGGCGAGACATCCGGGTCGAACACGGGCGCCATCTGAATCGCGACGAACGTGATCGCCGCGAACGCGAGCGCGTAGATCTGGAACAGCATGATCCGGCCCTTGTCGCCGAAGCGCTTCTGGAACCGGTCGCCCATCCAGCCGCCCAGGAACGCCGACAACGTCATGCCGATCTGCATCACCGTGTACAGGTAGGAGCCGTTCGTCACGCCGTAGCCCAGGTCGCGGGCCCAGAAGGTGCCCTGGAAGCCGAACAGGATCAGCGACGTCACGAACAGCAGCATCGGAGCCATCAGCGCGAGCGTCGGGATCTTGAACAGCTTGGCCGCGTCGCTCCACTTGAAGAGGCCTGCCTCCGACTTCATCTCCTCGGCGTTCTCGGCCGACACCCGCTCGGGCTCGTGCACGAAGATGAGGATCAGGACGCCCGAGATGATCGACAGCCCGCCCATCGCGAACATGGCGTAGCGCCAGCCCTCGGGGTTGCCGCCGAACTGCCCCAGCAGCGGCGTCATGATGATGCCGAGGGCCGCCGACACGCCGCGCACGGTGCCGAACGCCTTGCCGCGCTCGGAGCTGCGGTACAGCGACCCGAGCAGCCCGTTCAGGATCGGCTCGGACGCCACGGTCCCGACCAACGCGATCGAGTACAGGATCAGCAGCATCGTCCACGAGGTGGCGAAGCCGGTCGCGAGCGTCCACAGCCCCCACAGGCCGGTGACGACGAACAGGATGCGCTTGCGGCCGAACCGGTCGGCGAGCACGGCCCAGAACGGGCCGAAAATGCAGCGCGCCAGCATGCCGATGGCGTTCAGCAGGCCGAGCCCGGAGTCGCCGACGCCGAACGCGTTCATGATCTGGGGGAAGAACGTCTTGCTGACGCCCCCCTCGGTGTTGTCGATGGACTGGCTGACGCCCAGGACGACCGTCGCCGCGCCGCGCCCCTTGGGCGGCTCGAAGTTCGCGTCGTCTTCGTCGGCGTCCAGCACCGTGATCGTGGTGGGGCCGGCCGTGGTGGGCCCGATGGCGGCGATATCGTCCTTGCCCAGATTCACCGAGGTGGGATCGCCGTTCGGGTGGGAGAGGCCCCCGTCCTGGGGTCCTTGAGGATTGCTCTGCATGTCTGACCCTCCGGTCGCATCGTTGCGCGTGGCTTGCCTTGTTCTCGAGAGGGCTCTACGCCGAACCCCTGGCCTCGTTGCGGACATCATGCGCGCGGTGGCAACGCGCCCGCCTCTGGTTGCACAGCGTTTCCTCCGGACGGCTTCCTCCGCGCGGACGCCTTTCTACCTCGCGCGCGCTCAGCCGTCCAGCCGTCGGCCGAGAACCCGGCAATTCTGGTCGGAGTAGCCCAGATGCTCGTAGAACGCGCACACCGCGTCGTTGTCGGCGCGCACCATGAACTGGATCTTCACGATCCCGCGGCGGGCGATCCACTCCTCGGCCGCGAGCATGAGGGCGCGGCCGTAGCCGCGTCCGCGCACCTCGGACGCCGTGGCCAGGTAGTACACCCAGCCCCGGTGGCCGTCGTGCCCGACCATGACGGTGCCGACGAGGCGTCCGTCCTGCAGGGCGCCCAGCACCGCGGACGCCGGCCCCGCGAGCGCGCGATCGAAGTCGGCGTCCGGGTCGTTCCAGGGGCGCGTGAGCCCGGCCTCGCGCCAGAGCGCGACGGCGTCCGGGCGTGACGAGGGGGTGAGCTCGACGATCGTCGAGCCCACCCCCGGGCTGGGTGTGGTCACCGCGTCACCGGGACGCCGCCTCGGCGACGTCCGTCTCCTCGACGGCCTCGGACGCCTCCGGTGCGCCCGGACGGCTGCCGTGGGTCCGCTGCCACCAGACCAGGCAGCCGATACCGAAGAGGAACTCGAGCGTCGGGGTGAGGGCGCTGTACCACTCCGGGATCTGGCCGTTCATGCCCTGCACGAACAGCGACGGAACCCGCGTGTTGAGGTGCCAGCCGGTGTGGTACGCGATCGCGGCCCACGTCGAGCCGGTGACGAGGCGCAGCCCGGCCATCGCCAGGCCCATGCCGACGGCGGTGAAGGCGTAGATCAGCCGGTCCACGATCGGCTGATCGCCCCCGTTGGAGAAGACGTGCATCGCGCCGAAGAAGACGGCCGAGATGACCGCGGCGCTGACCGGGGTGAGCCGGCTCATCAGCGTGGTCTGCAGGTATCCGCGCCACAGGGCCTCCTCGGGGAACCCCTGGAGCATGAACGACACGGCGAACACCTGGAGGGCCCCCATCGCCACCACCTGGGGCGGGAAGAGGCCGTAGTCGACCTGCGAGTTCGCCATCGCGACCCACAGCGGGACGCCGACGAGCACGACGGAGACGAGCAGCCCGAAGACGGCCCCGCTCAGGGCGCGGCCGCGCTGCCAGCCGAGGGCGAGGTAGGCGGCTCGGTCGCCCTCGAGGAAGCGGCGCAGCGCCCAGATGACCGGGACAGAGAGCACGAGGACGCCGGCGCAGACGAGCACCGCGCCCCAGGCGGGGTCGAGCCTGGCGGCCTCCGCGAGGGAGCCGAACGCGATCGCTCCGCCGAGGGAGATCACCGTCATCGCGATCATCGTCAGCACGACCCGGCCGGCGGTGGCGAGGGTGAGGTTCTTGGTGCGGGAGTAGCGGGTGGGGTTCACGGGGATGCCGTTGGTGGGGTCGACGCCGAGTCCCTCCGCGGTGCGCCCGGGGTGGGTGAGATTCATAACCGAACGATAACGGTCGCGGCGCCGGCGCCCGCGATGTGGTCGCGCGCGCCGGCGCCGAAAGCCCGTGTGAGAGCCGGTTTGCTCAGACGCTCGCCGGGGCCGGGGGAATGACCCGCGCCGACAGGACGCCCTCGGTCGCGAGGATCCGCTCCAGCACGGCGCCGTTGAGGTCGCCGTCGACGTCGATCATCGTGTAGGCGAGATCGCCGCGGCTCTTGTTCAGCAGGTTGCTGATGTTCACCCCGGCCTCGCCCACGACGGTGGAGACCTGGGCCACCATGTTCGGGACGTTCCGGTTGGTGATGGCGAGCCGCGCCGTGCCGTCCTCGCGCGGGAGCACCGACTCGGGGAAGTTCACCGAGTTCACGATGTTGCCGTTGACGAGGAAGTCGCGGACCTGGTCGGCGGCCATGCGGGCGCAGTTGTCCTCGGCCTCTCCGGTGGACGCCCCCAGGTGCGGTAGGGCGATCACCTTGGGGTGGCCGAGCAGCGTGCGGCTGGGGAAGTCGCAGACGTAGGCGCGGATGCCGCCGGAATCGAGTGCCTCCAGCACGGCGGAGGAGTCCACGATGCCGCCGCGCGCGAAGTTCAGCACGATCGCGCGCGACTTCATGAGCGCGAGACGGTCGGCGTTCACGAGGCCGCGGGTGCTGTCGATCAGCGGGACGTGGACGGTGAGGACGTCCGCCCGCTTGAAGACCTCCTCGATCGAGTTCGCCCGGACGACGTCCGGGCTGAGCTTCCACGCATGCGAGATCGTGATGGCCGGGTCGTAGCCGAGCACCTTCATGCCCAGCGCGATGGCCGCGTTCGCCACCTCGACCCCGATCGCGCCCAGCCCGATGACGCCCAGCACGCGGCCGGGCAGCTCGAAGCCGACGAACTGCTTCTTGCCCTTCTCGACCGCCTGGTCGATCACGTCGTCGGCGCCCTCCAGGCTGCGCGAGAACGCCATGGCCGGGCTGATGTTGCGGGCGGCGAGCAGCATGCCGATGATGACGAGCTCCTTCACCGCGTTCGCGTTCGCGCCCGGGGTGTTGAACACGACGACGCCGGCATCGCTGCAGTCCGAGATCGGGATGTTGTTCGTCCCGGCGCCGGCGCGCGCGATCGCCTTGACGGAGGCGTCCAGCGGGACGGAATGCAGGTCGGCCGACCGGACGAGGATGGCGTCCGGGTGCTCGACGTCGTTGCCGACCTCGAAGGTCTCTTTGGGCAGGCGCGTCAGCCCGTGGGAGCTGATCGCGTTGAGGGTTTTGATGCGGTACGTCATCGTCTGGGTTCGCGCCGGCTCAGCCGTGGGTGCGCTCGAACTCCTTCATGAACTCGATGAGCGCGTTGACGCCGTCCAGCGACATCGCGTTGTAGATGCTGGCGCGCATGCCACCGACGGAGCGGTGGCCGGCCAGGTTGGTGAGCCCCGCGGACGCCGCCTCGGCGACGAACTGCTTGTCGAGCTCGGGGTTGGCCTGGAGGAACGGCACGTTCATCCGCGACCGCGAACCCGGCTCCACCGGGTTGCTGTAGTAGCCGGAGCCGTCGATGAAGGAGTACAGCGCGGACGCCTTCTCCTCGTTGCGCTTGGCCATGCCGGCCAGCCCGCCCTGGCTCTGCACCCAGGCGAGGATCTTGCCGAGCAGGTAGATGCCGAAGGTCGGCGGGGTGTTCAGCATCGAGTCGGCGTCGGCCATGAGCTTGTAGTCCCAGATGCTGGGGGTGTCGGGGCGGGCGTGGCCGATGAGGTCGTCCCGGACGATCACGACCGCGAGGCCCGCGGGCCCCATGTTCTTCTGCGTGCCGGCGGTGATGGCCCCGAACTTGGCGACGTCGACCGGCTGGGACAGCATCATCGACGACATGTCGGTGACGACCGGGATGTCGGCCTCGGGCACGTACGGGTACGTCAGCCCGCCGATCGTCTCGTTGGCCGTGTAGTGCAGGTAGCGCGCGCCGGGCGTCGTCGTGAACGACCCCTCCTCGGGCACCTTCACGTAGTCGGGGCCCGTGTCGGCCACGACGTTCGCCTGGACGCCGAACTTCTTCGCCTCCTTGATCGCCTTCGCCGACCACTGGCCGGTGGCGAGGAAGTCGACGGTGTCGCCCGGGGCGGTGAAGTTGTAGGGCAGCGCGGCGAACTGGCCGGTCTCGCCGCCCTGGAGGAACAGGACGCGGTAGTCGTCGGGGACGCCCACCAGCTCGCGCAGCAGGCGCTCGGTTTCGGCCGCGCAGGCCACGAAGTCCTTGCCGCGGTGGGAGACCTCCATCACCGACATGCCGGAGCCGAGCCAGTCGGTCAGCTCGTCGCGGGCGCTCTCGAGCACCTCCAGGGGCATGACGGCGGGGCCTGCAGAGAAGTTGTAAACACGCACGTAACACATTCTTTACCCGCGCTCGCGCGCGGGCGCCGGTGTGCAGCATGCGGACGCCGGCGGCGTCCGCATGCTCAGGTGAGCGTCAGCGTGCGCGCGACGGCGAGCGCGACCAGCAGCACCGCGAAGGCCGCGATCGCGGCCCACCCCCAAGGCTTGCGACGGGCGCCGAGCATGATGGCCCCCAGGATCGCCCCGCCGGCGAGCCCGCCGAGGTGCCCCTGCCAGGAGATGCCGGGCACGAGCAGGGTGATCGCGACGTTCAGGCCGATCCACACCAGCACCGACTGCACGTTCCCCCCGAGCCGCCACACCAGGAGGGCGAGCGCGCCCATCAGGCCGAACACCGCCCCGGACGCCCCCAGCGTCACCACGTCGGTGCCCGCGAGCCAATACACCGCGACCGAGCCCGCGAGCGCCGAGACGAAGAAGGTCGCGAGGTAGCGCGCCCGCCCGACGATGGCCTCGAGCTGGGGGCCGAGCACGACGAGCGCCAGCATGTTGAAGGCGAGGTGCATGGGCGCTTCGTGCGTGAAAGCGTTCGTGAGGAGCTGCCACCACGCGCCGTCGGCCAGGCCGGGCGCGTACGTGCCGCCCTGAACGAGGCACGCGGCCTCCGGGACGCCGATGTAGGCGCCCGCCCCGGTCACGCACGCCGGCCGGACGTGCAGCGCCAGGAACGACAGCAGCGGGCTCCGGACGCCCCCGCCCAGCGTGATGCCCAGCCAGATCGCGATGTTGATGGCGGCGAGCACGCTCGTCACGACACCGGGCACCGCCGCCCGCCGCGGGCGCGGCTGCCGGACGGTCTGCGTGGCGGCGGCGAGGCATTCGGGGCAATGGACGCCGACCGAGGCGTCGGTCGTGCATTCGGGGCACACCGGTCGGCCGCACCGCTGACACCTGATCGCCGTCGCCCGGTCGGGGTGGCGGTAACAGGCGTAGTACTGCGGGCCTGGGTCATACTGGGGGCCGGGTGGCGGCGGCTGTGCGTCCACGGCTGACACCCTAACCCTCGCCTCAAAGCGGCGGCGTCCAGGGGTGGGCCGAAGCCGCTGATCGGGCGGAAAAGTGCACACGAAAGGGTGATTCGGCCCTTGCCCCCGCATGAAACGATGTGCTAATGAAGGGCCCGGGCGCGCGCGATCGACGGATCGCGGTCATCGGTGCGGGACCGCGGGCGTTCTTCGCCGTCGAGCGGCTCGTCGCTCGCGGTCGCGCGGCGTCGACCAGGGCTCGCGTGCGCATCGACGCGTTCGACCCGGCCCCGGCCGGCGCGGGTGAAGAATACGACGTCGCCCAGCCCGACTACCTGCGCCTCACCATTCCCGCGGGGCTCGTCGACGCCTGGGTGCGCACGGGCGAGACGCCGAGCCCGGAGGGTGAGGTCGCCTTCGGAGGGTGGCTTCCCCCGGCCGGCGACGGCTGGCGGTACGACGTGTTTCCGCCGCGCGCGCTGGTGGGCCAGTATCTCTGTGACGCCTGGTCGCGGTTACGGGACCAACTCCCCGAGGGCTGGGAACTCGTCCATCACGGCCGCCGCGTGTCGTCGCTCGTACCCTGCGAAGGCGGGCGGTGGTCGGTGCACGGCACGTACTACGACGAGGTCCTGGTGTGCTCGCGGCTGGGGGCGTCCTGGAGCGGATCGCTCCAAGGCCACTGGTCGGACTCGAAGCCCCTCATCGGCGATCCGTCGCCGGTGGGGCTCCGGCTGGGGGAGCGGCAGATCCGGGCGGGGGCGAGCGTCGGCGTCCGAGGGGCGGGGCGCACGTTCCTGGATGTCCTGCTGGCCCTCACCGAGGGCCGCGGCGGGGTGTTCGAGCCGGGCGGGCGTCCGCATCGCATGGTGTACCGGCGGTCGGGCCGCGACGTCGCGGTCGTCTACCCCTTCTCCCGGACGGGGCGCTTCCCGGAGGTCGTGCCGACCCCCGACGCGGTGCCCGCCCACGCCGGCCTCGACGAGGCCCGCCACGACGCGCTGGTGAGCATCGCGGCGTCCGGTGAAGAGGCCGATCGCACCGAGCGGATCGCCCTGGAGACGGCGCGCCTCTACCTCGAACGGGCGCGGGCCGCGTCGGGGGCGCCGATCTCCCACGACGAGGCGCGCGTCGCCGTCGACGACTGCTTCGCCCAGCTCCATCGGACCGCCCTCGAGCGCGGGCTCGATCCGCGCGTCGAGCTGGAGCGGTCGGTCCGGGTCGCGCTCGGCGAGGAGCCGCTCGGGCCCGAGTGGGCGCTCGGTCAGGCCTGGCGCGACCTGCACCTGGCCATGTCGGCCCAGTTCACCCGAGCGGGCGCGGGGGCGGACGCGCGGCGTCCCTTCTGGGAATGCGCCGTGGTCATGCAGCCGCTCACCTTCGGGCCCGCGCCGATCAACGGCGTGAAGTTGCTCGCGCTGATCGCGGGCGGCGTGGTCGACCCGCGCTCGCTCGTGGGGCCGTCCCTGGACGCCGGCGGAGTGTCGTGGCCCGACACGCTGGTGATGCCGGAACCGCGCATCGACGTCATCGTGGACGCGGTCGGTCCGCCGCCCGGCTACCGGGAGCAGCGGCAGGAACTGCTCGACCGGCTCGTCGAGGAGGGGCATGTGCGCCTCGCCGAGGGCCGCGCCGGGATCGAGATCACCGAGGACGCCCGCGCGGTCGGCCGGGACGGGTCCCCCACCCCGGGTCTGTCGTGCCTGGGCCGGCTCGTCGAGGACGTCGAGATCGGCGACCAGGTGCTCGTGCGCCAGCCCGACGACGTGGCCGAGCGGTGGGCGTCCCGGATCGCCTCTGGATGGTTCTGAGCCGCCCACCCGGAGGGCGGACGGCTCAGAGACGGCGGCTCGAAACTCGAGGAAAACTGAGGATCAGTACCAGTTGTGCGCCTTGCGGAACGTGAGGGCCTGGCAGGGCGTGCCGTACCGGTCCTGGATGTAGCCGAGGCTCCACTTGATCTGGGTGGCCGGGTTGGTCTTCCAATCGGCGCCGGCGGAGGCCATCTTCTTGCCCGGCAGGGCCTGCGGAATGCCGTACGCGCTCGAGGTCGGGTTGTCGGCGTCCACCTTCCACTCCGACTCGGCCATGATGATCGTGTTGTAGCAAGCGAACTGGTTCGCGCCCCAGTTGTACTTGTTCTGCATCATCTGCTTGGCGATGCCGCGCGGGTCTTTCGTGGACGCCGAGTAGCCGAGCGTCGCGGCCTGCTTCGCCTGGTCGGCGGCGGCCTTCTTGGCAGCCGCTGCCGCGGCGGCGTCGGCGGCCGCCTTCTTCGCGGCGGCGTCGCGCCGCGCCTGCTCTTGCGCGGCGCGCTGCTGCGCCTGGATGCTGCGGGCCTGACCCTCCATCGCCTTCTGGCGGACGTTGAGCGCGTCCAAATCGGCGGCGCTGATCGCGGGGCGCTCGGTGCCGCGGCTGAGCGTGGCGGCGTCGCGAAGCACAGGATCGGGGGTGGTCGCCTCCAGCGGAGCCGTCACCGGCACCTGCTGGTCGGTGGTCGCTGCGGCGGCGCTCACGCCGAACCCGGCGACGGTCGTGGCAGTCAGGGCGAGCGAGGCGAGGATGACGCGGGTTTTCTTTGTTTCGAGCACGAAACTTAGTTTTACATGAGAGATTCCTGAAGACGAACTGAGTGGCCGGGTTGCCAGGTTGTTGCCCTCGCGGGGGCGAGGAACGGTGAAACCGCTTCTGGTTTCGGTATATGTGTCGCTATCCGGGCTATAGGTACGAGTGACCATCAGGGGGCCGGATCGCCCCATTGCCCACGATGCGGTCCTCAGATTCTCAGGAAGCTCTTCGTGCGGGCGCGGGCGTGTCGCTCTAGAGTGCGCCCATGGGACCCCTGCGGCTTTCGACCGTCAACCTGAGCGCCCCCGACCCGGCGAACCTCGGCCGGTTCTACGCGCGGCTGCTCGGGTGGGAGCTCGACGTCGTCGAGCCCGGCTGGGTGACGGTCGCGGACCCGGCCGGCGGGGTCAGCATCGTGATTCAGGACGAACCGATCGGTTACGTCCGCCCGGTGTGGCCCGCCCGGCCCGGCGAGCAGCAGATGATGATGCACCTGGAGATCCAGGCGACGAGCCTGCTGGCGGGCGTCCGGCACGCGTTGCAGTCGGGGGCGACGCTCGCCGAGTATCAGCCGCAGCCGCACGTGCGGGTGTGCCTCGATCCGGCCGGTCACCCGTTCTGCGTCTGGGTGTAGGGCGGGCGTCCCTGCCCCGAGTACGACACAGAGTCGCGATATCGGCCTGTGGTTGGACGGTTCGGCGGAGGGGCCGGGCTACCTTAGGGGCGTGGCAGATCGAGACGACGACCTGGACTGGCTGTACCGCCGTGGGCGGTACAGCCAGGACGGCACCCCCGAGCCCGACCGCACGCGTGCTACGCCGCCCGGCGACAGGGTTTCCTCGGCGTCCGCTCGGCCCGCGGCGCCACCGGAGAACGTCCGGTGGGGGCGTCCCGAACCGACGCCTGTCGCGGACTACCGCGCCCAGGAGCAGCCCCAACCCCGGCAGGCGTCCCCCACCGGACCGCAGGGCTCGTACCCGCCGCCCCCCGGGCGCGCGCCCCGGCGGCGCCGGCGGCGTCCGATCGGGCGGTTGATCCTGCTCGCGCTGGTCTTGTTCGTCGCGTACGTCGTCGCGGTGCCGCTGATCGCCTGGTCGAATCTGGACACGGTGGCGGCCACCCCGAGCGGCGCCCGCCCGGCGCAGCAGCCGGGGGAGCTGTACGTGCTCGCCGGGTCGGATTCGCGCGAGGGGCTGTCGTCGGCCGAGCG
Organism: Nigerium sp.; assembly: GCF_039811905.1. Lineage (NCBI taxonomy): Bacteria > Bacillati > Actinomycetota > Actinomycetes > Propionibacteriales > Propionibacteriaceae > Nigerium > Nigerium sp. The sequence continues at coordinate 20,798 of NZ_JBDHZL010000035.1, forward strand.
CAGCGAGCTGGGCACCGGTTCGACCGTCGGCAAGCGGACCGACACGATCATGATGCTGTACGTCCCGCCGTCGGGACGCCCGGCGCTCATCTCGGTCCCGCGCGACTCGTACGTCCGGGTGCCGGGGCACGGGCGCAACAAGATCAACGCCTCGTACGCGATCGGCGGACCGACGCTGCTCGTGCAGACGATCGAGCAGAACACGGGACTGCGCGTGGACGGGTACATCGAGGTCGGGTTCGGCGGGTTCGTGCAGATCATCGACGCCGTGGGCGGCATCGACATGTGCCTCGACTCGGCGATCAAAGACAAGGACAGTCACCTGGATCTGCCGGCCGGCTGCCAGACGATGAACGGCGTCACGGCGCTCGGGTACGTCCGGATGCGCAAGGCCGATCCGCGGGGCGATCTCGGCCGTGTCGAGCGGCAGCGGGCCATGATCGCCGCCGTCGCGAAGAAGGCGGCGAGCCCCTGGTCGGTGATCATCCCGACCCGGTATTGGGGCCTGAACAAGGCGGCGGCGTCCGCGCTGACCGTCGGCGAGGGCACGGGGACGATGGACGTCGCCAAGGTCGGCTTGGCCTTCATGAACGTCTCCCGCGGCGACGGCCTCACCCTGACCGTGCCGGTGCAGGGGGCGGCGGTGACGACGGCGGCCGGGTCGTCGCTGCTGTGGGACAGCGCTCGCTCGACGGCGATGTTCAACGAGATCGCCCAGGGCGACACGTCGAACCTGGACCGCTTCAAGAAGTAGAAGCCAGGGGCCCGTGGGGCCCGCCGGGAGGGCCACGGATGACGATCCTGCTGCTGGGCGGCACGGCGGAGGGCCGCGCGCTGGCGTCCGCCCTGGACGCCGCGGGTCGCGACGTCGTGACGTCGCTGGCGGGCGCGACGGCGTCCCGGGTGGCGGTGGCGGGGTCGGTGCGCGTCGGGGGTTTCGGCGGCGTTGCCGGGCTGATCGGGTGGCTGCGCGAGCACGGGCCGGCGGCCGTCGTCGATGCGACGCATCCCTTCGCCGCAGCCATGACCGCGCACGCCGCCGAGGCGTGCACGACGGTGGGCGTCCCGTTGTTACGCTTGTCGCGGCCGGGGTGGAGCGGTCGTCCGGACGCCTCCGGCTGGCGCTGGGTGGGGACGCACATGGAGGCGGCGGAGGCGGTGGCGTCCTGGGCGTCCGGGTCGTCGGCCGGCTCCGCGGGCGAGGGCGGGGCGATCCTGCTCACCGTGGGCCGGCAGAGCTTGGCCCCCTACCGGGGGCTGACGGGACGCCGCGTGGTCGCCCGGGTCGCCGAGGCGCCCGAGGACGCCCCGGTGGGCTGGACGATCGTCGCCGGGCGCGGGCCGTTCAGGGCCGAGAACGAGCGCGCGCTGTTCCGGCGGTTCGGGGTGCGCGTGCTGGTCACCAAGGACTCCGGGGGTCCGGGCGCCAAGCTGGACGTCGCCCGCGAACTGGGCGTGCCGGTGGTGATGGTGCGGCGTCCGGAGGTGCCCGCGGGCGTGGCGGTCGTTCCCGACGTCGCGGGGGCCGTGGAGTGGCTGCGCTCGGTGTGAGATCGGGTGGGCGGGTGACCGTTCTCTGGCAACGGACACGGCGTCCCTGGTGCGGCGGTCGGCCGCTAGTCTGACGCCTATGGCTCGAGATGAATCCCAGAACCAGAACCAGGTCCGCAGCGAAGTTGGTCAGTTGCGCACCGTCATGCTGCACCGGCCGGGCCGGGAACTGCAGCGACTCACCCCCCGTAATAACGATCGGCTGCTGTTCGACGGGATTCCGTGGGTCGCCAAGGCGCAGGAGGAGCACGACGCGTTCGCGCAGGCGCTGCGCGACCGCGGCGTCGAGGTTCTGTACCTGCGCGAGCTGCTGAACGTGGCGCTCGAGTCCGAGGAGGCGCGGGCCGATGTGATCTCGGCGGCGGCGTCCCAGGGGCAACTGGGCGACGCGCTCGCCGACCAGGTGCGCGGCTACCTGGAGTCGCTGGGCGCGGAGGAGCTGGCCGGCGTGATGACGGCCGGCCTGCGGCTGGACGAACTGGTCGAGCGGCACCCGGGGCGTCCGGGGCTGACGTCGGCGCTGTCGGAGCCGTCCGACTTCCCGGTGCCCCCGCTGCCGAATCTGCTGTTCACGAGGGACTCGTCGGCGTGGGTCGGCGACCGGGTCGCGGTCACGTCGCTGGCGATGCCGGCGCGGGCGCGCGAGACGTCGCTCACCAACGCCATCTACACCTACCACCCGCGGTTCGCCGGGACGCCCACGCTGTACGACCCCTCGCTGGAGCACGTGGAGGGCGGGGACATCCTGGTGCTGGGGGACGGCGTCCTCGCGGTGGGCACCGGCGAACGGACGCGGCCCGCCGGCGTCGAGCGGCTGGCGCGCAACGCGTTCGAGTCCGGGGTGGCGCGCGCGGTGCTCGCGGTGCCGATCGCGCAGGAGCGCGCGACGATGCACCTGGACACGATCTGCACGATGGTCGACTCGGACGCCGTGGTCATGTACCCGGCGATCGCCAAGTCGCTGACCGCGCTGACCCTGACGCCCAGCGGCGACGGCGGGGTGACCGTCTCGCCGGAGGCCCCGTTCCTGGAGGCGGCGGCGTCCGCCTTGGGCATCGAGAGGATGCGCGTGATCGACACCGGCCTCGACCCCGTGACCGCCGAGCGCGAGCAGTGGGACGACGGCAACAACACCCTCGCCGTCGCCCCCGCCGTGGTCGTCGCGTACGAGCGGAACACCGAGACCAACGAGCGGCTCGTCGAGCAGGGCATCGAGGTCATCCCGATCTCCGGCAGCGAGCTCGGCTCGGGCCGCGGCGGCCCGCGCTGCATGAGCTGCCCGATCAATCGAGACCCGCTGCCCGCGTGAGCGTGGGGACGTAGGTTGGTCGGCGTCCGGCCTGGGACGAACGGCCGGCGTCCGGCCGTGGGGCGCCCGCGATCAACGACAGTGAGGAACAGCGATCTATGACGAGCAAATCCGCCGTGAAGCGTGTGGGCATTCTCACCGCGGGGGGCGACAGCCCCGGGCTGAACGCGGCGATCCGCGGCTTCGGTAAGGCTGCCATCGGGCGTTACGGGATCGAGCTGGTCGGTTTCCGCGACGGCATCCGCGGGCTGGCGGAGAACCGCTACGTGGAACTGGACTCGATGGCGCTCTCCGGCATCCTGACCGTCGGCGGGACGGTGCTCGGAACCAGCCGCGACAAGGTGCATCGCATGGAGATCGACGGCGAAGTGCGCGACATGCGCGAGACCATCGTCGAGAACCTCAAGGCGGAGGGCATCGACGCGCTCGTGATGCTGGGCGGCGGCGGGACGGCCAAGAACGCGAAACGGCTCGCGGACGCCGGCGTCAACGTCATTCACCTGCCGAAGACGATCGACAACGACGTCGCGGAGACGGACGCCACGTTCGGCTTCGCGACCGCCCTCGAGATCGCGACCGAAGCGATCGACCGGCTCCACTCGACCGCCCACAGCCACCACCGGATCATCCTGGCCGAGATCATGGGCCACAAGGCCGGCTGGCTGGCGCTCGGGGCCGGCATCGCGGGCGGCGCGGATGTGATCCTGATCCCTGAGATCCCGTATCAGATCGAGAAGGTCGTCGAGACGATCAACCATCGCGTGGAGCGCGGCACGAACTTCTCCGTGGTCGCCGTCGCCGAGGGGGCGCTCGGGACCGACGACGCCGCGGACCTCGAGGCTGCCGAAACGCTGGTCGCCGGAGCCTCGACGCCCGAGTCGCGGGCGGCGGCCAAGCGGCACCGGCAGTCGGTGATCGACGCGCACCGCGAGAACACGTTCACGCTCGCGCGCCAGCTCGAGCGGGCCACCGGGATGGAGGCGCGCGTCACGATTCTCGGGTACGTCCAGCGCGGTGGGACGCCGTGCGGCGTCGACCGGTTGCTCGCGACGCGGCTCGGATCGGCCGCCGCGGACCTCGTCGCCCAAGGGACGTTCGGCGTCATGGTCGCCTCCCACGGCGACGGGACGCGCACGGTCCCGCTCGAGCAGGTGGCCGGCGTCCTGAAGTCGGTGCCGTTGGATCACCCCTGGATCAAGGCCGCCCGTGAGGTTGGGACGTCCCTGGGGGATTAGGGGTTTGGGGGTTGGCGTCGGCCCCGGGGTGGGGCGTTTCTACCTGACGTTCTCCACACTCTGGTGTGGGTTTTGTCACACGGCTCGGGGAGACGGAGGCGCTATTGCGCCGATGCTGACGCCTCGGCCGCG
>NZ_JBDHZL010000036.1:0-23223 GCF_039811905.1 Nigerium sp.
ACTTATCCACAGGACCGTCCACAGCTGTGGAGAATCACACGGCTGTAGTTCACGGCGTCCGGCCCTCGGGGTGTGTGTTTCAGAATTGTCCGGCGGGCGCGAAAGTGAGAGTAGCGATCGGAAGCTGCGAGTCGCCGAGCGGTCAGGCGATTTTGTAGCTTTCGTCGCCGAAGCTGACCGCGACCTCGAGCCGGCCGCCCAGGGCCTGGACATAGCGACGCAAGGTGTCAACCTGGGTCTTGTCGATGTCGCCTCGTTCGATCGCGGATACCCGGTTCTGTGACACGTCGAGTTGCTTGGCTAGTTCAACCTGGCTCATGTCGAACTGTTCCCGGATTTCCCGCAGCCGGTAGGCGCGGGTCTCGGCGAGGATGCGCTTCTTGTGCGCCTCGACCGCCTCCCGGTTCGGCTGACGACGCTTGGCCAGATCCTCCAGGTTCGTCATGGCTGCCTCCTGTGCAGTTCCTCGAGATGGTCGCGGTACCGCTGTTCCGCGACCGGAATGTTCTTGCGGTACCACCGCTGCCAGTTCCCGGCCTTGTCGTCGGCCACCAGCATGATCGCCCGACGTGCGGGATCGAAGGCGAACAGCACCCGGACCTCGCTGCGTCCCGACGATCCGGGCCGCAACTCCTTCAGGTTTTTCACCGTGCTGCCCTTGATGGTGTCCACCAAGGGCCGGCCTAACGCCGGACCCTCACTGGACAAAACCTCCAACGCAGCGAACAACAGGTCGTAGTCATCAGAGGGAAGCGACATGATCCAGTCCTCGAGCAGCGCGGTCTCGATCTCCCACACAACCCGAGAGTACAACTTCAGAGTTCTAAACTGCAAACGTTGTAGAACGTCCAGGTGGCGGTCACCCTGGGCCCATGCCCAGCCCACCCACCGGCGGCGCCGTCGGCGGCGCCACGTACGCTTCGATCGTGAGCGCTCTGCCGGACCCGGACCCCTGGACGCCGCTGGCGTCCGGCCTCTGCCCCCTCCCGGACGGCCGCCGCCTCTCCTTCCTGGAGTTCGGCGACCCCGCCGGGACGCCGGTGGTCTGGTGCCACGGGACGCCGGGCGGGGCGTCGGAGGCGACGGTCGCGGCGGCGTCCGCGCGCGAACTCGGTGTGCGCCTGATCTCGCCATCACGGCCGGGGATGGGCCTCTCGGACGCCCGCCGCAGCCCCCGGCCTGGGGGCCGCGTGATCGACTGGCCGGACGACCTCGCCCACCTCGCCGACCACCTCGACCTGGGCTCGTTCGGGCTGCTGGGGGTGTCGGGCGGCGGGCCGTTCGCCCTGGCGACGGCCCTGCGGCTGCCCGAACGCCTCACCGGGGTCGCGCTGCTCGCGCCGGCGGGGCCGCGGTCCGGACGCCAGCCGCCCCGTTGGCTGCTCCGCGCTGCGGGCGCGGCGATGCAGGCACCGATCGTGCCGGCGGCGCTGGGCGTGCTGGCGCCGCTGGTGAACCCGGCGTTCCGGCGGCTGCCGCGCGAGGCCAGCGCGGGCATGATCCGCGCGGCCCGCGAGGGGGCGACACCCGCCGGCGCGCAGGAGATGCTGCTGCACACGCACGGCGATTGGGGGTTCGACCCGGCGGACGTCCGCCTCCGCGGCATCCGGGTCTGGCAAGGGCTGAAGGACCTTCAGGTCCGCCCCGCCGAGACCCGCGCGCTCGCCGCGCGGCTGCCGGAGGCGTCCCTGATCGAGCTGCCGGCAGAAGACCATCTGAGCCTGATCGGACGCCACGCGGAGGTCGCGTTGGCGTGGCTGGCCGCCCAGGGACGCCCGTAGCTCGTCCGCAGCAGCCCCCCGCGGCGGACGCCGGAGCACCGGCCTGGCAGGACGCTGACCGGAGCGAATCGCGACCGGCCGGCCCGGGGGACTCGTTAAGCTCGCGCCATGCGCATCGCTGTGATCGGAGCCGGGGCCATCGGAGGGTACGTCGGCGGGCTGCTCGCCCGCGCGGGCGCGGACGTCGTCTTCATCGCGCGCGGCGTCACGCTCGCCGCGCTCCGCACGGAGGGGCTCACGATCGCGGCGGCGTCCGGGTCGGAGGGCGGGCCGGCCGGGGCCGGGTTCCGGGTGGACGTCGTCGCGACGGACGACCCCGCCGAACTCGGCGTCGCGGACGTCGTGCTGCACACCACGAAGGCGACCGGTTTTCGGGACGCCCTGGAGCAGGCGCTGCCGATGGTCGGCCCGACGACGCTCGTGGTGACGGTCCAGAACGGGGTCGAGGCGCCCGAGGTGGCGGCCGAGCTGGTGGGCGCGGAGCGGGTCGTGCCGGGGGTGGTGCGGCTGTTCTCGCAGATCGAGCGTCCGGGGGTGATCGAGTTCCGCGGCGGGCCGGGCAGCATCGCGCTGGCAACGGGTGATGGGCGTCCGAGCCGGGTGCTGGAGGCGTTCTCCGACACCTTGGAGGCGGCGGGGATCCGGGTGGAGACCCCCGCCGACATCTGGACCGATCTGTGGCTGAAGGCCATGTACGTCGTCCCGTTCGGGGCGCTGGGGGCGCTCACCGGGGACACGCTGGGCGTGCTGCGCGCGCCGGACGTCTTGCGGGACGCCCTCGCCGCGGCGGCGTCCGAGATCGGCGCGGTCGGCGCGGCGCGCGGGGTCGCGATCCCCGAGGACGCCGTCGCCGACACCCTCGCCTTCATGGACCGCATGCCGGCCGGGTCGACGGCGTCCATGCAGCGCGACATCCGCGAGGGCAAGCCCTCCGAACTGGACGCCCAGGTGGGCGCGATCTGCCGCTTCGGCGACGCGGCGGGCGTCCGGACGCCACTGCACGACGTCATCTACCGCACGCTCTCGGCCCGGGGGTGAACTGTCGGGGTGTCGCGTGGCGAGAACGTCACCGACATCCCCCTGGTCCGCCCTGGACGCCGCCGGTACAGTCGAGCGCATCGCCGCACCGAGGCTGGCGAGACGTACACCCCGGACGCCGGCGGCGTCCCCGATTTGAGGAGCGCAGATGACCGAGCAAGACCAGCCCCTGACCGACGACGAGCTCGTCACCGACGGCCCGACGGCCCCAAGCAACCTGGCCACCGGCGGCGACGCCGATGGAACCGACGGCGACTCGACCGACGGCCACGACGGTGACTCCCACGACTCCGATGGAACCGACGGCGGCGACGCCGACGGCACCGATGGCGGGGATGCCGACGGTACCGATGGCGACTCCCACGACGGAGATTCCACCGACGGCCACGACGGAGATTCCCACGACTCCGACGGAACCGACGGCGGCGACGCCGACGGCACCGACGCCTGAGCAAGGGATGAGCGAACTCGCATTCCTGTCCGGCGACCCCGAGACGTTCGTCCGCGACGTCTGGGGTCGCCGGATCCTCGTCCGGGAGATCCCGCCCGCCGACCTGGAGGGCATCTTCGGCATCGACCAGGCCGACCACCTCCTCACGCAGACGGCGCTGCGCACGCCGCAGCTCCGCATGGCCAAAGACGGCTCGGTCCTCCCCGAATCGCGCTTCACCCGCCAGGCGACCATCGCCGGCAAGCCGATGACCGGCCTCGTCGACTCCCGCAAGGCGCTCGACCTGTTCTCCGACGGCGCGACGATCGTGTTCCAGGGCCTCCAGCGCTACTGGGAGCCGCTGCGCCGGCTCGTCCGCGGCCTCGAAGAAGAGTTGGGCCACCCCTGCCAGGCGAACGCCTACCTGACGCCGCCCGGCTCGCAGGGCTTCGCGCTGCACAAAGACACGCACGACGTCTTCGTCTTCCAGACGTTCGGCCGCAAGGACTGGGAGGTCCACGACGAGTCCGGCGCCCACCAGGTCGCGATGGTGCCGGGCACGTGCATGTACCTGCCCACCGGCACGCCGCACATGGCGCGCACGCAGGCGACGGCGTCCCTGCACGTCACCCTCGGCATCAATCGCTACGTCTGGCGCGACCTGCTGAAGCAGGTCGTCGACCCCGTTCTTTCGTCGGACGCCTTCGCGGGCCCGCTGCCCGCGCGCCTGTTCTCCGACCCGGACGCCCTCGCGGAACAGCTCCGCGAGAAGCTCGGCGAACTCGCCCGGGCGCTCACGGCGTCCGACGTGGAGGAGGTCGTGCGCACCCAGGAGGTCCGCTTCGAGACCGGACGCCAGCCCGTGCTGGCCGGCGGCCTCGTCGACCGGCTCGCGGTGCTCGACCTCACCGCCGAGACGCCGCTGCGGCGGCGTCCGGGGAGCACGTGCCTGGTGCGTCCGCGCGGCGAGTCGGTCCAGTTGCTGCTCGGCGACCGGTCGCTGACCGTGCCCGGCCGCATCGCGGACGCCGTCCAGCGCATCGCGGACGCCGACGGCACGTGGCGGCCGTCCGATTTGAGCGACCTGCTCGACGAGCAGAGCGCCCTCGTCCTGTGCCGGCGGCTGGTGCGGGAAGGGTTGTTGGAAGTGGTCCGTTGACCGACGAGCCTTTCCCGCACCGGCTTCGGCTGACGGTCCCCGATCCCGACGCCGCCCTCTCCCGCGCCGAGACCCGCTACCGCTGTTCGGTCGCCAGTGTGGAGCGCGGCGAAGAGCTCGCGGGCACGGCGTCCACGGTCTCGGCGTTCCTGCTCATGGAGGAGCCGGGCCCCTGGGGTCCGGCGGTCCTGCGCTGCCTGCGCCTCCCGGACGCCGTCCGCGAGCGAGCCGCACGCTGGGAGCGCGAGCTCGGGCTGCGGCCGCTGCTGATTCGGCGTCCGGGGCGCTCCCCCGACAGCCCCCGGCGCGTGTTCGTGGTGAACGCGCGGCACGGCTGGGCGCAGTCCGCGACCGTCGACTCCCTGGACGCCGTCGCCGGCTGGAACCTGGACGCCGTCGCCTCCCCCGACGGCGTCGGCCTGACGCCGCACCCCGACCCGCTCGTGCTCGCCTGCACCCACGGCCGTCACGACGCCTGCTGCGCCGAACGCGGGCGTCCGGTGGCGCGCGCCCTCGCGGACGCCTTCGGCGATCTCGTCTGGGAGACCTCCCACCTCGGCGGCGACCGGTTCGCCGCGAACCTGCTCGTGCTCCCCGACGGGGCCGCCTACGGACGCCTTGACGCGGCCTCCGCGCCGGGCGTCGTCCGCGATCACCTGGCCGGGCGGGTCTCGCTCGACCACTTCCGCGGCCGCACGACGGCGTCCTGGCCCGCGCAGTACGCCGAGCAGGTCGTCCGGGAGCGGCTGGGCGAGACGCGGCTGGCTGCGGTGAGCAGCCGCGTCCTGGCGCGGGACACGCAGAAGGCGGTCGTCGAGGTGAGCGTCGGCGGCGTCCCGCGCGAGGTGACCGTCGAGATCGGCGAGTCGCCCGAGGCCCTGCTCACGTGCCAGGCCCCGCGGCCCGCGACGGCGCCGCGGTACCGGGTCGGCTGACCCGGACGCCCGCCGCCGCTACCCGAACGCGCGCACGCGCTGCAGCCAGGCGAACATCTGCGGGACGAGGGGCCGGTAGCCGTTCAGGTTGTGGCCCCCGGTGGGGAACGTCAGCAGCGACACGTTCGGGTCGCCCTTCGCCAGGTTCACGAGCTTCTGGGTGGACGGCCACGACGAGCGATCCTGCTTGCCGGCGATGAGGAGCAGCTTCACGCCGCGCGTCTTGTGCTGCTTGTAGAGCCAGGTCGCCGTGTTCTCGTTGCGCAACTGCTGGCTGCCGCCGAACAGGTCGCCGGTCGTGTTGTCGATGTACGGCTCGCTGTCGCCGCCGATGGAGACGGCCGCCCCGAACCGGGTCGGGAACCGCAGCGCGATCTTGGTGGAGCAGATGCCGCCCGTGCTCCAGCCCATCAGCGACCACTGCGGGCCCGGCTCGACGGCGCGGTAGCCCCGGACGATCCCGTCGACGACGTCGCGGACGAGCCACGATTCGGCCTGCGGGCCGCGCGGGACGTCCATGCACTCGGTGTCGCGCGGCGGCGCGATGATGGCCGGCGGCATCACGACGATGAACGGTTTCACCGTCCCCGACAGGATGGCCTTGCTCGCCTGCGCGCCCACGTCGAACTGCCGGTTCAGGTTCGCCGGGGTGCTCGGGACGCCGGGCAGGAACATGACCACCGGGTAGCGGACCTGGGCGTTCGCCGGGTCGTCGTAGCCCGGCGGCAGCCACACGAGCACGTCGCCTCGCGCGGCGGCCCCGCGGATCGGGAACGCCTGGAACCGGCCCTGGCCGGCGTCCAGGCCCTGTGCGGAGACCCGCGCGGGCCCCTGCCCGCCGATGCCGAGCAGGTCGTCCCACGACGCGTAGAACCCGAACACGTTGTTGACGTGCAGGAACAGCGCGAGGCACGCGAGCGCCTGCGCAAGGAAGAGGGCCAGCAGGCGTCCGACCGCGCGCAACCGCTGATGCGGACGCGGCGTCGCGCCGGGCCGGCTCGCGCGCGTCCAGAGGACGGCCGCGACGACGGGCAGGGCGATCGCCCCCAGGACTGCGATGACGAACAGGGGGCGTCCGGTGAGATCGAACATGCGGGCCTCGGCTCTCGAGCCGTTCGGCTCGCGGCGACCACGGTAGCTCGGCGGGGGTCGTCTTCCCTGAGAGCGTCCTCAGGGCGCGACCACGCGCTCCGGATGGGCGTACAGGTTCAGCCGATCTCCCCCGACGAACCCCGCGAGCGTCAGCCCGGTGGCGGCCGCGACGTCGACGGCGAGCGACGACGGCGCCGCCATCCCCGCCAGCACCGGGACGCCCGCCAGCACGGACCTCTAGGCGAGCGCGACGCCGGTCCTCCCCGAGACCATCAGCACGCACCCGGACGCCGGCCGGCGTCCGCGGAGCAGCGCCCAGCCGAGCACCTTGTCGACGGCGTGGTGGAGGTCGACGTCCTCGCGGGCGACGAGCAGTTCGCCGGACGCCGTGAACAGCCCGGCGCCGTGCAGGCCGCCGGTCTTGGCGAAGGTCTTCTGCGCGGCGCGGAGGGCGTCCGGGAGGGCCCCGATCGTCTCGGGGGCCACCCGGACGTCGTCGTCGTGCAGGTCGAAGCGGCCGTCCGTGCGGACGAGGTCGACGGACGCCGTCCCGCACACCGCGCCCGCGGTCGTCGGGGCCGACCGGCGCCACGTCGGGTCGACCGCGACCCCGGGTGCGAGCTGCACGGACAGCACGTTGTAGGTGTTCTGCTGGTGGCCGCCCTCGACCTCGACCGCGCCCTCGCAGTAGCGGGCGCTGACCACGTCGGACGCCTCCGCGATGACCCCCTCCGCCGCCAGCAGCCCGTGCAGCAGCTCGATGTCGTGGCCGGGCGTGCGCAGGGTGACCGTGAAGGGTTCGCCCCCGACCCGGAGCTCCAGCGGCTCCTCGACGGCAAGCGTGTCCTGACGGCGGGCGACCCGGCCGCCCTCGATCGTCACCACCGCACGCCGCGCGGTCACCCGTCCCATCGTCCGTCTCCCCTCGTCAGCGGCTGATACGCCCGCGGCTCGCTCGTCCACGGACCACGCACCGTCGAAACCCGCGGCGCCCGCCGTGGGCAGCCTACGCGCGACCGCGCGGGCGGCGTCCATGATCGCGGACGCCTCGGCCGGCCGCTCCCAGCACTCGGCGTCTGTCATCAAAATCGCTATTGCTCTAGTACAACTAGAGCAATAGCGCGGCGGCATGCTCTTCGTCATCGACCCGCAGGCCCCGGTGCCGCTCTTCGAGCAGCTCGCCGGGCAGATCCGGGCGGGCATCGTGAAGGGCGACCTGGCGCCGGGCGAGCGGCTGCCGCCCGCCCGCGAGCTCGCGGCCGACCTCGACGTGAACCAGCACACCGTGCTCCGCGTCTACCAGGTCTTGCGCCTGGAGGGGCTGCTCGACGTCCGGCAGGGCCGCGGCGCGTTCGTCGCCGCGTCCGCGGGCGATTTCGGCAGGCTCCGGCAGGCGCTGGACGCCGTCCGCCGCGAGGCGGAGTCCCTCGGCCTGCCGCTGTCCACCGCGGCGTCCCTGCTGACCCAGGAGTGATCCCGATGCCACGCCCACAACCCCGCGACTACCTCGTGCGCACCATCGTGTTGTGCCTGGTCGTCCCGGCATTGATCACGGTCGCGCCCTGGGCGCTGCTGCACGCCGTCGGGTGGCGACTGCCGTCGCAGGAGGTTCCGGAAGCGCTCGGCCCGAGCATCCAGAGCAAGGTGACCCTGTCCCTCGGCTGCGGCCTGTTCGTCGTCTTCTGGGGGATCGGCGCCGTCGTACGGCGGGCGTCCGAGGTGGCGCGGCGATCGAGCGCGGCCTTCGCGGCGTGGTTCACCTGGCTCTACGCCTCGGACGCCGGCCTCGCCATCCTGCAGAACATCGACAGGCCCGCGGTGGTGCGGACGGACGTCTTTCAGCCGCCGACCATCGCGGGAGCGATCGTGCTGGCCGCGCTCGCGGCCGCCCTCGCCGGCCGCGACCGGCCGCGTCCCAGCCGGGACGCCGTCCCCGCCGACGCGGCACGGCTGCCCCTGATCGACGACGCGCGGGCCGTCTGGTACGGGCGGTGCCGGATGTCGTCGGGAGCGTGGGCGGCGCTCGCCACCCTGGTCGCGCTGCAAGGGCTGGTGATCGCGCTGGGGATGCGCTCGGCGGAGCCCTGGATCCTCCTGGTCGTGCCCGTGCTGCTGGCGCTCCACCTGCCGGCCGCCGGGGCGTGGCGCGTCCGGGTGACGGCGGACGCCCTCAGCGCGACGTCCTGGCTCGGACAGCTGACCGTGACGGTGCCGCTGGCCGACGTCGTCCGGGCGGACGTCCGTTCGGTCGACCCGCAATCGCTCAAGCTGAACGGCGTGGGCCTCGGAGCGACGCTCGACGGGGAGACCCGCATCGTGACGCGTCCAGGGGAAGCGCTGACGGTGACCGCGACCGGCGGTCGGGTCTACACCGTGACCGTCGACCGTCCCGACGAAGCGGCCGCCATCATCAACACCCTCTCCGACCGCGCCCGCACCGGGGCGTAGCCTCCGCGCCGCACTCCGCTCGCAGAGGGTTTGCCAGACCCTCCCACCCCGCACCCATCGAGTCCAGAATGTGCGCGTGACGTCACCCGAGGCCAACAATTCCGCCCGCCGGCGCCGACTGGCCTTCGTGGCCGCGTCGGCGTCCCTGGTGGCGACGTTCGCGGCGTCCGCGTCGCCGATTCCCCTCTACAACACGTACCGGGCCGCGGCCGGCATCACCAACGCCGACCTCTCCCTCACGGTCGTCGGCTACTTCGTCGGGACGATCGGGGCTCTGCTCTGCCTCGGCCGCCTCTCGAACCACCTCGGACGCCGCCCGGCGTCCCTGCTCACGCTGGCCCTGCTCGCGGCCGGGTGCCTCGTCCTCCTGCGCGTGCCCTCGATCGGGCCCTTGGTCGCCGGACGCTTCCTCATGGGGCTCGGCGCCGGCCTCGCCTCCAGCTCGCTGACGTCATTCATCGTGGACGCCGCCCCCGCCCGGCCGGCGTGGGTCGCGTCGGTCGTCACGTCGCAGGCGCCGATGCTCGGGCTGACGATCGGCGCGCTGGCGTCCGGATCGCTCACCCACTACGGACCCGCCCCCACGATCACCGTCTACCTCGCGATGATCGCCGGGCTGGTCGTCTGCGCGGGGCTGATCGTGGCCTCCCCCGAAACCGCCGCGCCGGCCCCGGGACTGCTGGCGTCCCTGCGCCCCCGCGTCTTCTTGCCTCCGCGCGCACGGCGACTCGTGCCCGTGGCCGCGTGCGTCTTCGTCAGCACCTGGGCGATGGGGGCGTTCTATCAGGCGTTCAGCCCGTCGATCGTCGCCGACCAACTCCATTCGAGGAACGCCGTCGTCGTCGCGTTGGTGTTCTCCGCCTACATGGCCCCCAGCGTCGTCGGGGCCCCGATCGGCGGCCGCTTCCGCCCCGCCACCGCACAGCGGCTCGGCATGGGCATTTTCCTGGTCGGCATGGCGGGCATCCTCGGCTCGCTCGTCGCGGTCACGATCGTCGGGTTCCTCATCGCCAGCGTGGTCGCGGGCGCCGGGCAGGGCATCGCGGTGAGCGCGAGCATTCGCGGGCTGCTGCACGGCACGACCCCCGCCGAGCGCGCGCCCGTGCTCGCCGCGACCTACCTGCTCTGCTACACGGGCGCGATGGTCCCGAGCCTGATCGCCGGCCAGCTCTCGCACGCGTTCTCCCTGGTGCAGCTCACGCTCGGCTACGGGGCGCTCGCCGTCATCGCGACGGTCGTCACGCTGATCGGGGCGCGCGACCCCGACTGATGCCGGAGTGCCCTCACCCCTTGGTCTGCGTGTACATCCCCGTCAAGGACGCCTCCAGCGCCGTCGCGATCGCCGGGACGTCGCCCGCGTTGTCGGCGACCACCAACGGGAAGGTCGCGGGGTCGCCTTCTGCCGTGACCACCACGACGTCGACGGTCACGGGCTTGCCCTGCACGACCAGCCGGGCCCGGACCGTCCTCGCCTGCTGCACCGCCCCGCTCTTCGCGGACACGGTGCGGGGCGAGACGGGCCCCGGCGTCGCGGCGGCGACGTTCGGGTATGCCGTGCGGAGGTAGCAACCGGCCGCTCCGGTCGCCGCGGCGTCCAGCGACGCGAAGCCGTCGTCCGCGTGCAGCGAGCCGACGAGCAGCAGACTGCTGTTCTTGTCGGCATTCGTGACCTCCTGGCCCTGCAGCCCGGTGGCCCAGGGGACCACCTTCTGCAGGGAGGAGGGCGAGGCCGCCTTCCACCCGGACGCCGCCGGCACCGGCACGACCAGGGTGGTCTTCGCGGCGTCCGAGCCGGTCGCCGTGAAGAAGGCGGGGTTCGAGGATCGCTCGAAGCCGAAGCCCCGCGTGGAGCCGCAGCCCGGGGACGCCGCGGCCGTCGGCGTCGCGGCGCTGCTCGTCGCGGCGCTGGTCGTCGCCGCGGGCGACGCCTCGGACGGGGAGGCGCCGGACGCCGGCGCGGCGGGCTGTCCGGCCGAGCAGCCGGCCAGGACGAGGGTCAGGCACGCGGCCGTCACGGGGGCGCACCGCAACAGGGGCGTCGTCACCCGCCGCACGCTAGCGCCCGGCCGCCGGGCGGGGGGCGAGTATCGCGAGACCGGCACCGACCCCGACAGGAAGGGGTTCCCCCTTCCGTTTCGGCATCCCGCGGCGCACAGTGGACCGCGACGACGAAAGGAACCACCATGCCCTGGTCAGAGGCTGATCTCACTCGCATCGGCGACTCCCGCAGCTTCCACATCGCGGCGGTCACCCGCGACGGAACCTTCTCCAAGCGGACGTTCATCTGGGTCGTCCGCGCCGGCGACGACCTGTACGTCCGTCCCTACTACGGCGGCAAGTCGCGCTGGTTCCAGGCGGCCAAGGCCGACCCGCGCGGACAGGTGGACGCCGACGGCGTCCGCACCGACGTCACGTTCGAGGTCGTCGGGGACGTCGACCGCGAGGCGATCGACGCCGCGTACCAGACCAAGTACGACAGCGGCGCCGACGCGCAGTACGTGCCGCCGATGATCGCCGACCGGGCCCGGCAGGCGACGGTCAAGCTCCTGCCCCGCTGACATCCAGCCCCAGCGAGGACGCGGCCCCCGGCGACATCCGCCGCCGGGGGCCGTCCTTCGAGAGAGCCTGCCCGCGGGCCCTCCCGGTCAGTGGGCGATCGCCTCCCCCGCGCCCGCGCCGGTCATGGAGCGAACCTCCATCTCGGCGGCCAGCTCAGCGTCCCCGCGGACCGGCGAGGTGACCGTTCCGATCCAGCCCGCGAGGAACGCGAGCGGCACCGAGACCAGCGCGGGGTTCGTCAGCGGGAACCAGGCGAAGTTCACCGCCTGCCCCAGCATCGACGTCTTGCTGCCGGAGATCGCCGGCGAGAACACGATCAGCAGGACCGAGCTGACCAGGCCGGTGTAGATGCTCCACACCGAGCCGCGCGTGTTGAAGCGCCGCCAGTACATCGTGTACAGGATCGACGGCAGGTTCGCCGACGCGGCCACCGCGAACGCGAGCGAGATCAGGAACGCGATGTTCTGCCCGTTCGCCACGATGCCGCCGACGATCGCCAGCACGCCGATGACGACCGACGTGATGCGGGCGACGCGCACCTCCTGCTCCGGGTCGGCCTGGCCGTCCTTCAGGATCGAGTTGTACACGTCGTGCGCGAACGACGCGGACGCCGTGATCGTCAGCCCGGCGACCACCGCGAGGATCGTCGCGAACGCGACCCCCGAGATCACCCCCATGAACACCTCGCCGCCGAGGTGCAGCGCGAGCAGCGGGGCCGCCGAGTTCGCGGCGCCCGGCGCCGCGAGGATCGCCTTCTGGCCGACCAACTGCGCGGCGCCCATGCCGAGCACCAGCGTGATGAGGAAGAACGCCCCCACCAGGCCGATCGCCCAGACCGCCGAGCGGCGGGCCTCCTTCGCCGTCGGCACCGTGTAGAAGCGCATGAGCACGTGCGGCAGCCCGGACGGCCCGGCCACCAGGGCGATCGACAGCGACAGGAACGACAGCTTCGTGAAGTCGCTGGCCCCGTACTGCTGCATGGGACGCAGCAGGTCGCGCCCGCTGCCCACCGCCGGGTCGAGCGCGGCGCTCTGCGCGGAGTGCAGCAGCCCGGACAGGTTGAACCCGCTGCCCCAGAGCACGAGCACGGCCATGATCGCCGCGCCGCCCACGAGCAGGACGGCCTTGATCATCTGCACCCAGGTCGTCCCCTTCATGCCGCCGATGAGCACGTACACGACCATGAGCGCGCCCACCAGGGCGATCACGAGCGACTGCATCGTCCGGTCGGAGACGCCCAGCAGCAGGGCCACGAGGCCGCCCGCGCCGGCCATCTGGGCGAGCAGGTAGACGAACGAGATGACGAGCGTCGAGGTGGCGGCGGCCGTCCGGACGGGCTTCTGGTTCATCCGGAACGACAACACGTCGGCCATCGTGTACTTGCCGGTGTTCCGCAGCGGCTCGGCGACCAGGAACAGGGCCACGATCCAGGCGACGAAGAACCCGACCGAGTAGAGCAGGCCGTCGTACCCGTACAGGGCGATCGCGCCGGTGACGCCCAAGAAGGCGGCCGCCGACAGGTAGTCGCCCGTGATCGCCAGACCGTTCTGGCGTCCGGAGAAGGCGGCGCCGCCCGTGTAGAAGTCGGACGCCTTGGCCTTCTGCCTGGTCACCGCGATCACGATGCCGAGGGTCGCGGCGACGAACACGGCGAACACCGCGATGTTGATCATCGGGTTGCCGTAGGTGGTCTGCAGGGCGATCATGCGATCTCTCCGCTCTCGAGACGGGCCTTGAGCGCCTGCGCGGTCGGATCGAGCCGCTTGGAGGCGTAGTTCACGTAGATCGCCGTCCAGGCGTACGTGACGACGAACTGGAACAGCCCGAGGGCCATCCCGACGTTGAGCGAGCCGATCAGCGGCTTCGCCATGGCGTCCACCGCGTAGATGGACAGCAGGACGTACACGAAGTACGAGGTCAGGCCGGCGACGGTCATCGGGAACGCGAAGCGGCGGAAGGACGACCGCAGGCCCGCGTACGCGCTCGATCGGGAGACGGCCGCGAAGGACGCCTCGTCGGGCTCCGCGTGCGGCTTCTCGGTGTGGGCCAGGGCGGGCAGGGGCCAGTGGTCGTCTGGAAGGTGGAACTCGGTCTCGTCGGGCCAGGACTGCGTCCCGGGCAGGGGGTCACGGTTGTGCGTCATGGTGGGCGCTCCTCACGCGGCCGGCGGGGCCACCGTCGGCCCCGTCATGTCAGAGAAAGGTAGGGCCCCCGACCGTCAAATCTCAATATCGAGATTGTTGATTTCGTGAAACTTTGGCAACTCCGGGGAAACCTTCACGCGGCCGGCTGGGCTAGCGTGTGCCTCACGAATCGGGTCCCGTCAGAATCGGAGATGACGTGTCGGACGATGCGAGGCTCATGCGCCGGCTGGCGCTCCCCGTGTACGTCCCGACGCTGCTGCAGAGCGCCGGGCTCCATGCGCTCGCGCCGGTGATTCCCCTCGTCGCGCTGGAGTTGGGGTTCTCGGTGCCCGCCGCCGCAGCCCTCGCCGCCATCGGCGGCGTGGGCATGGTCGCCGGCCCCATCCCCATCGGACGCCTCATGAGCCGCATCGGCGAGCGGCTCACCATGATCGTCTCGGGCGCGCTCCTGGTCGCCCTGAACGTCGCCGGCTGGTGGCTCACCGAGGACGCCGCCGCCCGCGGCCCCGACGACGCCCACCGCGCGGCGTTCGTCGGCGTCCTGGTGATGCAGGCGATCAACCAGCCGGTCTGGCTGCTCGGACGCCAGGCCTTCCTCGGCGGGGAGTTGCCGGCCCACCTGCGCGCCCGCGGCATGTCGACGTTCGGCGGCATGATGCGCGTCGGCATGGTCGCAGGGCCGGCGGTGGGGGCCGCCATCGCGGGCTTCGGCCACCCCGGACGCGTCCTCCTGCTGGACGCCGCCGTCATGGCCGTCGCCACCGCCCTGGTGTGGGGCTTCATGGTGCCGGGCGAGCGCCGCGGCGTCCGGGTGGAACGGGGGGCGTCCGAGCGGATCGATCCGCAGGAGCCGGCCCCCCACGCCCCCGGACGCCCCGCCCTGGCGTCGATGCTGCTCGTCGGGCTGGGGATGATCGCCCTCGTGATGGGCCGGGCGGCCCGGCCCGTGATCCTGCCGCTGGTCGGCGCGACGCTCGGCCTGGACGCCGCGACGATCTCCGTGATCTTCGCCGTCGCCGCGATCATCGAGATCGGCATGTTCGTGCCCGCGGGCCTGCTCATGGACCGCCGGGGCCGGGCCGCCGTCACCGTCCCGTGCCTGGCCCTGATGGCCGTGGCGTACCTCGGCATCGGCGTCCTCGGGTGGGGCGCACGACCGGGGGACGCCGCCGGCGCCACCTGGCTCGTCGGCGGCTGCGCGCTCGTGCTCGCGCTCGGCAACGGGTTCAGCGCGGGCATCCAGATGACGCTCGGCGTCGACCTCTCCCCCGAGCGTGCCCGCACCGCCCACCTGGCCCGCTGGAACACGATCGTCGGCGCCGGCCAGCTCGCGGCCCCCGCCCTGGTCGGCGCGATCACCCTCGTCGCGCCGGTCGCGGCGGCCGGCGTCGCGGTCGGGGCGTCCTGCGCGGTGGCGGCCGTCTGGCTCGGACGCCTCCTCCCGCGCGTCACCCCTGGGCCGGCGCGGCGTCCGGATGCGACGATGGGGCCATGACCCAGATCAACGGAATCCGTCAGGTGGAGGTGGCCGACCTCGACGACGAGGCGGTGCTCCTGGACGTGCGAGAGCCCAACGAGTTCGAAGCCGGCCATGCGCCGGGGGCCGTGTCGATCCCGCTGGGCGACCTGCGGGCGCGGCTGGCCGAGGTCCCCGAAGGCGACCTCACCGTCATCTGCCGCTCCGGCGGCCGCTCGCAGGCCGCGGCCGAGTTCCTGGTGCGCCAGGGCGTCCCGGCGGTGAACGTCAGCGGCGGCACGATCGCCTGGGCGCTGGCCGAGAAGCCCCTCGTCGCCGAGGGGGACGCCAAGCCCTCCGTCGTCCCGCCCACGACCATGCCGCCCGAGAGCGTCTGAGCGCGCGCTGCTGCAAGCGACTCCTGTCGCAACAGGGACGGCCGTGGCGACAGGGCTGACCCGCCGGGTCCCGAGAATGCGGGCATGGCTCTTCTTCCGCGCAGACTGGCCCGAGGCGTCACGCTCGGTGTCGTGGGCGTCCTCGTCGGATGCTCGGCCATCCCCGGCCTGGCTCCCCAGGCCCCGAGGACCACGGTCACCGTGATCTCGGTGGTGCCCCAGGCTCCGGCCACCGAGACCCAGGTCCAGGTCCAGACCCAGCAGGGCGGGCAGACGCGCACGCAGGCGTCCGGGACGGGGACGACCGAGGCACCCGCGGCGACGAGCGCCCCATCCTCGTCGATGAGCCGCTACTCGAACCCGCGCTACCGGTTCGCGTGCTCCTACCCGCGCGGCTGGTCCACCGCCGAGTCGGACAACGGCGACGGCGTCACGGCCACCAGCCCCGACGGCCGATCGCAGGTCCTCTGCTTCGGCAGCTCCGTCGTGGGCGACTGGGAGGGCGAACTCGACAGCCGCCGCTCCTCGTTCGCCTCCAACGGCTGGAACGTCACCTACTCCAAGCGCACCCGGCTCTGGCAGGCGGTCAGCGGCACGAAGGGCGACCAGATCCGCTACGGGCGCTACGAGGTCAACGGCCCCCGGGTCATCGGCATCGAGTGGACCTACCCCGCCAGCCAGAAGGCGCGCTTCGACGGCCTCGTCACCCGCGCCGTGCGCGACCTCGACATCACCGACAGCGGCGGCTGACGGACGCTACGCCCGGTCGTCGGGCTCCAGCGGGTCAGTGGACAGGTGCGAGTCGGGGATGTTCGCGCCGTCGTCGACGGCGATCTTCTCCGCGACCGCGTACCGCTCCTGGTACGCCGGCAACGTGCGGACGAACTCGCTCAGCGCCGGGGACGGCTTCTTGCCCGACGTCAACGGCTCGGGCGCCGGGAAGCGGGTCTCGATGTCGTCGATGAACTCCGTCTGATCGAACCGGACGAGTTCGATGACGTGATACTGCTCCTCGGCGCCGAGGCCGGCCCACCACTCCTCGAGGGTGCCCGGCCGGTCGTCGCCGGCCGCGTCATGCGTGTGGCTGCTCATGCCCGTCAGTCTATTCGCGGGCCACCGGCCCGCGACAAGGTCACTTTGGACGCCGCGTCCTGCGTCGCCACGGCCACACCAGCAGCGCCTGCCGGGGCCGCAGCCGGCTCAGCTGGCGCCGCAGCTGCTCGTCCGCGGGGCGTCCGACGATCATGCCGGCGGTGGCGCCGACGGCGATCGCGATCGCGACGCCCACCGCGCCGACGAACGTGATGAGCCCCGGCTGCAGGTCGGCCAGATTCAGCTCGTAGCCGAACATCTGCTTCAGGGAGCTGACCAGCATCGTGCCCGGCACGAACGGGATCAGCGCGGACGAGACCACCGCGACGACCGGAACCCGGAATTGTCTCGCCAGCGGCACGCCCACGAGCGCCACGATCAGGCCGGCGATCCCGTTGGTCGCCATGCTCGGCCAGCCCGCCGACATGAGCGCGGCGAACCCGGCCCACCCCGCGAGTCCGGCGACGCCGCTGAGGGCGACGGTCCGCCAACTGGCGTTCGACTCGAGGCCGTACATGGCCGAGACGACGAACGCCCCGAGCAGTTGGGCCCACAGCGGCCCGTAGGCGAGGAAGTTGTTCGTCAGCGGCGGGACGACCCCGACGGCCCGGCAGAGCTGGATCCCGAGGACGAGGCCCACCAGGATGCCGCCGGTCAGCATCGCGACCTCGACGGCCCTCGCGGCGGCGGTCAAGTAGAACTCGTCGATGGCGTCCTGGGCCGCGCCGACCGCCTTGCTGCCCACGACCAGGATGATGACGCCCCCCGTCATGAGGACGTCCGGGTTGCGCCCCGTCGGCAGCCACGGCACCTGCGCGCTCAGCCACCACAGGCCGGTCGCGCAGACCGCGACGACCGCAGCCCCCGCGACCTGGGTGAAGAACGGGGGGACGGCGAGCCGGGCGAACGCGTGCTGCAGCGAATACACCAGGACGCCGAGGGCGAACGTGGCCAGCATCTGCGACCACGAGCCGCCCCAGATGAGGACGGCGCCGGCGGCCGTCAGCGCCGTGCCGACGACCATCATCCAGCGCGGGTGCGGACGCGGGCCCCGCATGATCCGGCGGAACCGCTCGGTCGCCTCGTGGATCGACATGGGCGTCGACTCGATGGCGTCCATCAGGCGCTCGGCCCGCTCGACCATCGTGAAGTCGACCTCCGGCGTCCGGACGACCCTCGTCGTCGTCACCGGCGGCCGGTCCCACCCGCGGTAGTAGGAGGTGGTGATCGACATGTAGGAGACGTCCACGTAGACGGTCTTCAGGCCGAACGCCCGGGTGAGGCGCAGCAGCAACACCACGGTGTCGTTCGCCGGCGTCCCGGACGCGACGAGCAGCTCGCCGAAGCGCATCGCGAGGTCGAGCACGGCCGTCGCGACCTCGGGGGGCGCGTCGTCGATCTCGCGGTTGCTGACCGCGGCGTCCAGGGGTGACGGCATGGTCAGGTCGACCACGCGTCGGGCCCGCACCCGCGACGGGTGCGACCAGTACTTGCTCAACGGCTCCTCGGGTGTCGCCATGATTCCATTCTGGCGCGATCGCTCGCGCGGCGGACACCCCGGCCGCGTCAGGCGGCGCGGACGCCGTCAGTGCTCGTGCTCGCGGCCCTGCTCATGGTCGAACTCGTGGGTGAGGTCGTCGATCATGTCCCACGTCTCGCCGTCGAGCATGACGGCGGTCGCCGGGAAGAGCCCGTTCTCCTCGCGGTCGATGTGGTGCCGCAGCGTGTCCTCAAATTTTTGGTACACGTGCCACTCGCCGTTCTCGATGCGCTGCAGTTGCTTACGCATGAGGCAGTGCTGCTCCATGAGCCCCTCGACGGTCTCGCCGAAGTACTCGCAGTACTCGGGCTGGCACAGGCCCTTGAACAGGCCGGCCTCCTCCGAATTGTTGTGCAGGAACAGGTGGCTCCGCATCGCCTTGAGCGCCCGCTGCACCTCGTCGGCATCGCTGGCGTCGACGGCCCGCTTGAGGCCGCCGAGCGCGTTGACCGCCCCGTAATGCTCTTCCGACAGCCGGCCGATGATCGAGATGTCCCGGCACCCGCAGTACTCGCACATGGCGCTCAATCTACGGCCCGGACGCCCACACCCGGAGCCCTTTCCACAGATCAGTCCGTGGAAACGCCTCGATTCCCACCCGCACGGTCGTAGCGGACGCCGCCGGCGCGGGCAGACTGGGGTTTCCAGCCCGACCGAAGGAGGCGTCCATGCCCCAGGATGCGTGGAGCGACAAGCGCGAACGGCAGTACGAGCACATCAAGGACGGCCTGCTCGACCGCGGGAAAGACGAGGACACCGCCGAGGAGATCGCCGCCCGCACCGTCAACAAGGAGCGGGCCCGCGCCGGCGAGGCCAAGCAGGCGAGCCGCACCTCGACCGAGGACATCTCGTCCGGACGCCGCGGCGGCCTGCGCTCACACACGGGCGAGGGCGGGCGGACCCGCGATCAGCTTTACAACGAGGCCCGGCGCAAGGGCATCGAGGGCCGCTCGTCCATGTCGAAGGACGAACTCGAGCGCGCGGTGAACGAGGACTCCTGACCCGGACGCCTCACGCCACGTCGCGGATCAGCACGTGGCCGAGGCCGGCGGTGATGAGCAGGCCGATCCCCGTGGCGACGAAGATGCCGGCCGTCCCCGTGGACGCCGCGGCGACCGCGACCACGGCGGGCACCAGCGACTGGCCGAGCCGGTTGCCCATCAGCCGGACGGCCAGCCACGTCGACGTGCTGCCGGGCGGTGCCGCGACCGACACGATCGCCATCGACAACGGCTGCCCGACGCCGAGGCAGAACCCGGCGACAAGCAACGCGGCGCCCAGCACGGCCGGGTGCACCGGGGCGACGACCAGCGCGACCGCGAGCCCTCCGACAAGGCTCGAGACCACGACGAGGCGGCGCCGGCCCAGGCGTCCGGTGAGGGTCGACAGGCCGATCCGCGAGAGCATCGTCGCGGCCGCCCGCAGCGTCAGCAGGACGCCGATCACGCCGGCCCCGATGCCCCGCTCGACGCCGAGGGCGGGCAGGTAGACCTGGATCAAATCGACGGCGGCGAGCACGAGCATGCTCAGCAGCACCGCACCGGCCAGCGTGCGGCGCGCCTCGGGCGAGACGCGCACCGGGGCGGGGCGGCGTCCGTCGCGCGGCCGAGGCCCGGACTCCGCCCGTCCGGCCAGACGACGCAGCAGGAACGTGCAGGCGACCAGGGCGAACGTCGCGACGGTGTAGAGGGCCATGAGCGCCTGCGTGTTCGGCATGACCGCCCGCCCGCCGACGGCCGCGAGCGCGAGCGGCGCGGCGGCCTGGCCGACGGAGCCCGCGAACGTGAAGGTGCCGAACGCCGAGTCGACCGCCTCGCGCGAGGCGCGCGCGACGAGGCTCTGCTCGCCGATGATGCTCAGCAGGTTCCCGAGCCCGACGATCGCGTTCCACAGCAGGAGCGACCACAGGTCGGGCGAGTACACCAGCATCCCGACGCCTGCCAGCGCCATCGCGGACGCCCCCACCAGCAGGGCGGGGAACTCGCGCCCGCCGTCGGTCCAGCGCCCGGCGGGGAAGGCGACGACGAGCGGCAACAGGGCGAATCTCGCGGCGATGAGGCCGACGAGGGCGGGCGACAGGCCCACCTCGATCGCGCGGTACGCCGAAGTCGGCCGGATGATGTAGGCCGACCCCTGCACCAAGAACGCGTGCGCGAGCAACGGGAGGGCTCGACGCACGGAGATCACGCTCACACCGTAGGCGCGTCCGGGCGCTCTCGGGCCCCGAATCGCAGCCGCGCGGACGCCTCCAGCACGGTCGGTTCGCGGCCGACCTCGGGCTCAGGCGTTTGTCTGTTTCGCGGGCAGCGCCGGAGCGACCGCGACCTGCCCCGCGCCCAGCGGGACGACGGGCGTCCCGGCGACGACGAGGTCCGCGCGTTCCCACGGACGCTCGCGGGCGAAGAAGGCGAGCTCGGCGTCCATCCACCAGTGCCAAAAGCGGGTGGCCTGCTCCTCGGTCTGCCCGTTGACGCCCGAGGCCAGGTCGCGCGCGATGCCGCGGCGCTCGGCGTCCGCGAAGTCGGCCTGCACCCACACGGTCGCGTCGATGAGGGGCGCGAGGTCCCGCGGGGACGCCCCGGTGCCCTCGACGAACACGGCCGCCAGTCCTCCCGGCAGCTCGATCGCGCCCTCGCGGCCATGGGCCGCCCACTGCGGCGGACTCATCCGGACGCCTCCTCCACCGGCCAGGCCCTCCAGCAGCTCGCGCAGGAGGCGTCCCCAGCCGAAGAGCGGCTCGTGCCAGGCGAGGTCGTCGGTCGCGACGACCACCGAGCCGGGCACGCGGCGGCTCAGCTCGCCGGCGAGCGTCGACTTGCCGGACGCCCCGCGCCCGTCGATCGCGATCACGGCCGGACGCCCCGGGGCCGGGTCGGCGATCTGGAGGAGGCGGGTGGCCAGATCGTCCAGGCTCAGCGGGGCCCACGGCCCCGCGGCCGGCTCGCCGGGCGGCAGCGTCAGAGTCGTCATGCGCTCGATCCTGCCAGGGTGGCCGCGGGTTGGGGCTGCACTCGGCGCAGGGGGCGGGCGGCGTCCTAGGGCAGGATCCAGGTGGACAGGATCACGCAGGCGAGCGTGCCGCCGACGAGGCTGAGCACCGCGTTGTGGCGCCACAGGTGCAGCCCGACCGTCACGGCCACCCCGACGAGCTGCGGGACGCCCCTGTCGGGCGCCGACACATCGATCGTCGCCAGGCAGTACACCGCGAGGATCGCCAGCGCACCCAGCGGCATCCAGCGGCCCACGTCGGCCAACAGCTCGGAATCGCGCATCCGCGCCCGCAGCGCGAAGGGCACCGCGCGCAGCGTCACCGTGATCGCGACCGCCACCCCGAGCGCGACGAACCAGGACGCCTCAGGCACGGCCGTCCTCCTCTCGCAGCGCGCGTCTCCCCAGGAGGTGCCGCCCGACCAGGGCGGCGGTGAACGCCGACATGGCGACGAGCAGCATCGAACCGGGCGCGACCACCTGGGCGCCGACGCCGGCGACGACCGCGAGACCCAGGGTGACCGGGTCGCGGCTCTCGCGCCAGGCGTCCATCGTGAGCACGACGAACAGGGCGGTCAGGATGAAGTCGAGGCCCCGCACGTTCGACAGCAGCGCGCCGCCGACCAGACCGCCCGTGAGCCCGCCGAGCGCCCAGGAGACGTGGAGGCCGGCGTGGATCCAGAGGATGCGTGCGGTGGTCAGCCCGCCCCGCGGTGCGCTGCCGACCAGGGCGAACGCCTCGTCGCACAGCGCGAAGATCGCGTACGCCTTGGCCCAGCGGCCCTTGACGAGGTCGAGCGGGTACGACAGGCCGTAGAAGAGGTGGCGCGCGTTCACCAGGAACGTGACGAGCGCGATGGACGCCAGCGGCGCCCCGGCCGCGAGCAGCCCGATGAACAGGAACTCGACGGAGCCGGCGAACAGCGTCCCGGAGATGAGCGGGGCCAGCCACCACGGCAGCCCCTTGCTGATGACGAGGACGCCGAAGCCGATGCCCAGCGCGAACAGCCCGGCCCACACCACCCCGGCGCGGCGGGCGGCGTAGGCGAAGGACGACTCCGACCCGGCAACCTCGACCACCCCGGACACTGTAGACGTCCGGACGCGCGGGCCGCGGGGGCGTCCGCGGGGGCGTCCGCGACGTCGTTGGCCACGCGCCCTTCGTCGACGCCGCTCCGCGCCGGAGGTGAGCGGGCACGCCCGTTCGGGCGAAGACAAGCGGACCGCCGTCGGCCCAGGATGGGCACACTCGAAAGGAGTCGCCCATGTCCGAGAACCCCGTCCGCGACCTGCTCGACCAGATTCCGCGCACCGAGAAGATCGACCAGGTCGCCCGGCCGCTGCGCCAGGCCGCCGAGAAGATCGCGGAGACGCCGGGCCTGTCGGAGGCGCTCGCCGCCCAGCCGACCGGCCACCCGCTGCACCCGGCGCTCGTGCACCTGCCGATCGGCGGGGCGCTCACGGCGGCGTCCCTAGAGATTCTGGGTCTCGGACGCCTCCGGCTCGCGACAGCCCTCGCCACGGGCGTCGTCGTCGCCGGCGCGGCCCCGGCCGCGCTCACCGGTCTGGCCGACTGGGCGGCCCGCCGCGACACCGACGAGGACCGCCGCGTCGGGGCGGCGCACGCCGTGTGCGCGGGCAGCGGGACGACGCTCGCGCTCCTGTCGCTCCTGGCCCGCACGGGTGGCTCCCACGGCCTGGCGCGGCTGTTGCTGTTCGGGTCGGCGGCCGCGTACACGGCGGCAGGCGTCCTGGGCGGCGAGCTCTCGCAGGGCCCGCAGCCCGAGGCCGTCTTCCTCAGCGACCGCACCGACGCCCCCGGCGAGGACGAAGAGCACCACTACGCGTGAGGCGGGGCCTGACGCCGACAGCGCCGGGGGCGCACCCGTGGACCGGGGCGCACCCGTGGGCCGGCGCCCACGCGCCGGGCCGCGAAGGCGTCCTGGCAAGGGTTTTTAGTCACCGTGAGGATTGTCGTCGAGGTCGAATCGTCCTAATTTGGGATGACCGCGCACCGGCCTCCCGGGTGGGATTCTCAGCGTGGAGAGTCCATGTCCTCCCGCGAGGGGCCGGTGCGGCGGCGCCTCCACGGACGGGCCGCGACGCATGAGCGGCGTCCGTACTGCACGACATCGGGAGCGCGGCCCGGATGGGGCGGCGATC
>NZ_JBDHZL010000037.1:0-23077 GCF_039811905.1 Nigerium sp.
AGCGGGCGCGACCAGCGCCTCCGCGGTCGGCGCGACCAGCCCCACCGCGGTCGGCGCGACCGGCGCCACCGCGACCGCGGGCCGCCGGCGGGCGGCGTCCCGGGTGTCGCCGCTGACGACCGTCGAGCGGCTGCGGGACTTCCTCCCCACCGACACCGCGCGCTCGTGGGTGCTCACCGCCGGCATCGCGGCCCTCGCCTTCGTGCTGCGCGTCATCAACATCGGCTACCCGCACAACCTGGTCTTCGACGAGACGTACTACGCCAAGGACGCCTACTCGCTGCTCCGCTTCGGCTACGAGCGCACGTGGCCCGACAACGCGAACACCGAGGTTCTGGCCGGCCACGTCGACGTCATGCACGACGCGGCGTCCTTCGTCGTTCACCCGCCGCTCGGCAAGTGGCTGATCGCGTCCGGGGAAGCCCTGTTCGGGATGAACCCGTTCGGCTGGCGCATCGCCGCCTGCGTGTTCGGCACGCTGCTGATCGTCGCGACGATCCGGCTGGCGCGACGCCTGTCGCGCTCGACGATGGTGGGCGTGATCGCCGGCATCCTGCTGACGTTCGACGGGTTGGCGTTCACGATGTCGCGCATCGCGCTGCTCGACATCTTCCAGGCGTTCTTCCTGGTCGCGGCCGTGGCGTGCGTCGTCGCCGACCGCGACTGGTTCCGGGCACGGCTCGCCGACCACCTGGACGCCCGAGGGCTGCCCGACCTCAGGGGCGCCTTCGGGCCGCTCGTGCTCTGGCGGCCCTGGCGCCTGGCGGCCGGCGTCCTGTTCGGGCTCGCGCTCGGGACGAAGTGGAACTCCATCTACATCCTCGCCGTCTTCGGCGTCTTGTCGGTGCTCTGGGACGTCGGGGCCCGGCGTCTCGCCGGCGCCGACTTCAAGGCGTGGCTCGCGCTGCTGGCCGACGGCGTCCCGGCGTTCGTCACGATGGTGCTCGTGGCCGCCGGGGTGTACGTCGCCACGTGGGCCGGCTGGTTCGCGACCGAGGGCGGCTGGGACCGCGATTGGGGGGATCGGAACCCCGACAGCCCGCTGGTCAGGGCGTTCGGGCGTCCGTTCGCGTCGTGGCTCTGGTACCACAAGGAGATCTACGACTTCCACACCGGCGACTTCATCAACCACGCGACGCACCCCTACGACGCCCATCCGGCCGGCTGGCTGCTCATGCTGCGCCCGATCGGCATCGACGCGGTCAACGACATCCGCCCCGGGACGGACGGCTGCGTCGGCCCCGAGAACTGCCTGCGCGTGATCAGCGGCATGGGGACGCCGATCCTGTGGTGGCTCGCGCTGCTGGCCCTCGTCGTCGCCGCCGTCTGGTGGCTCGCCGGGCGCGACTGGCGCTTCGGCGTCCCCGTGCTCGGCGTCCTGAGCGCGTGGCTGCCGTGGTTCTTGTACACGTCGCGCCCGCTGTTCTTCTTCTACGCGATCACGATCATCCCGTTCTCGGTCATCGGGCTGAGCATGGTGATGGGGCTGATCCTGGGCCAGCCCCGCGCGCCCGGACGCCGCCGCGGCGGCATCGCCGTCGGCCTCGCGGTGGCGCTGGTGATCGTGAACTTCGGCTACATCTACCCGGTCCTCACCGATCAGTTGCTGCCCTACCACGAGTGGCTCGCGCGCATGTGGCTGCACTCCTGGATCTGACCCCAGATCCGCCCCCCGCTTGAGTTTCGGGGGTGAGGTGCCACCCTCCCCGGGGACCCCACCCCGGGGTTAGCGAACCGTGACGTTTCCGGGTCGGGATTGTGATCCGTGCAACGACATATCCACGGTAGGTTGTCCATCGCCGGGCTTGGACAAGCATGGACGACCAGTCCGAGGCGGAGGGGGGCTGAAGCCGTGGGCATCGCACGACGGGCGACCGTGGCCGGTCTCGCGGTCCTGCTGGCCGTCGCCGGGTGCACGCCCGGGGGGTCCGATCCGCTGCCCACCCCGCCCCAGTTCACCAGCAACGCCACGCTCGTCACCAACGCGCAGGATCCGGCGACCCTGCGCGACGGAGGGCAACTCCGCATCCCGGTGACGCGGCTCCCGGCGTCCTGGAATCCCTGGGCCGCCGACGCGACCAGCGACACCGACGAGATGGTGGACGCCGTCCGTCCGCACTACCTCGTCTACGACGCCGCGGGCGACGCCCGGCCGAACCCCGACTTCGCAACGGCGGCGTCCGCGACGCACGACGGGCGCACTGTCGTGACGCTCGATCTGAACCCGAAGGCGGTCTGGGGCGACGGCCGCCAGATCACGGCCGACGACTGGGTGGCGTCCTGGCGGGCGTTGTCGGGCCGGGTGCCCGGCGTCCGGGCCCAGGCGAGCGACTGGCGTCGCGTCGCGGACGTGCGCGCGGGCGAGGGCCCGCTGCAGGTCGTGCTGACGTTCGCCTCGGTCGACCCGGATTGGTCGCGGGTGCTCGAGCACGGCCCGCTGCCCGCCGACGGGGTGAAAGACGCGGCGGCGTTCAACGCCTCGTGGGCGTCCCCCGACAGCGCCCGCTGGGCGGGGCCGTTCCGCATCGCGCACGTGGATCGCATGCAGGGCGTCGTCACGCTGGAGCGCAACCCCCGCTGGTGGGGTGCGAGGCCGCGGCTCGACTCGGTGATCTTCCGGACGATTCAGCCCGAGGCGCTGCCCGCAGCCTTCTCCAGCAACGAGTTCGATCTCTTCGACGTCGGGCTGTCGGAGTCCGCGCTGACGCTGGCCCGCTCGACGGACGGGGTGACCGTCCGCGCGAACCTGGGCGCGACCGCCCGCCGGCTCACGCTGAAGGAGGACGACGGCCCGCTGCAGGAGCTGCCGGTGCGGCAGGCGATCGTCCGGGCGATCGACCGCGACCGGTTGACCCGCACGGTGCTGGAGGATGCGGGGGGCGAGGGCGCCGTCTGGAGCAATCACCTGCTGCTGACGAACCAGGCCGGCTACACGAACCAGGCCGACGCCACCGGTCTCACCTACGCCCCCGACCAGGCCGAACGGCTGCTGCAGGACGCCGGCTGGGTCCTCGGCGGCACGAACGGCTCGATCCGGGCCAAGAACGGCCGGCCGCTGTCGCTCACCCTGACCGCCGACCCCGGCGACGCGCAGGCGGCGGCCGAGGCGTCCCGCATCACGGCCGATCTCGCGGCGGTCGGTGTCCAGGTGCGGCCCGTATCGGGGGGCGGCGACCTGAGCGTCGAGCGCGTCACGCTGTCGCGCTACCCGCTGGAGGACGCGGCCGCGTCGCTGACGCACTCCGACTCGGAGAAGGATCTGGCGCGGCGCATCGCCGACGAGCCCGACCCGGTCGCGCGCAACGCCCTCGCCACGCAGGCCGCGGCGCAGCTCTGGCAGCAGGCGGACACGATCCCGCTGTACCAAGAGCCCCAGGTCGTCGCCGTCAAGAACGGGCTGGCGAACGTCGGCGCCGACGCGCTGGCGTCCACATCGTGGACCGCGATCGGCTGGACGCGGTAGCGGGCACCCCCGGGGAGGCGGGCGTCCGGGCGCGAGCGTCGTCGACGGCCGGGACGCCGCGTCAGCGGCTGGACCGGACGGCCGTCACCCGGCCCCGAGGCATACGCTCTCCCCCGGCGTAACCGGCGAGAGGGGAACGGACGATGGCCTTCTGGAAGCTGCACAAAGACGGGTCGCTGGCCCCCGGAGAGGTGGTCGCCCCCGACGAGCGGCTCTCCTGGGGCAAGACCGTCGGTCTCGGCGCCCAGCACGTCGTGGCGATGTTCGGGGCGACGTTCGTGTTCCCGCTGCTCATGGGGTTGAACCCGCAGCTCGCGGTGATGATGTCGGGCGTCGCGACCCTGATCTTCCTGGCGGTCGTGCGAGGTCGGGTGCCGTCCTACCTGGGCAGCTCGGCGTCCTTCGTGGGCGTGGCGACCGCGATCTACGCGCGCGGCGGCAACCCGTCGCACGTGTCGGGCGCGATGCTCTGGGTCGGGGTCACGCTGCTGGTGGTGGGCCTGATCATCCAGGCGGCCGGGTCGCGGGTGATCCATCGGGTGCTGCCGCCGGTCGTGACGGGGGCCGTCGTCATGCTGATCGGGTTCAACCTGGCGCCGGTCGTCGCGAAGACGTACTGGCCGCAGGATCAGTGGATCGGCCTCATCGTGATGCTGATCGTCGTGGTGCTGAGCGTGGGCGTCCGGGGGTTCGTGGGGCGCATCGCGATCTTCGTGAGCCTCGTGATCGGGTACGTGCTGAGCTGGCTCGCCGACCTGGTCTTCGGGCCGATCACGTCGTATTCGGCGTCGGCCGACGCCGTCACGACGCATCTGCGGGTCGACTGGAGCGGGGTGGCGTCCGCGGCGTGGATCGGGCTGCCGCCGGTGTCCGACCTGGCCACGTGGCGGCTGCACGCGACGACGAACGTCGTGGGGTTCCACGCACCCTCGTTCGATCTGGCGTTCACGCTCATCGCGCTGCCGGTGGTGATCGCGCTGATCGCCGAGAACACGGGGCACGTGAAGGCGGTCGCCGAGATGACCGGCGCGAACCTCGATCGCGAGATGGGCAAGGCGATCGCGGCCGACGGCGGGGCGTCCGTGTTGGCGACGGCGCTGGGCGCCGGCCCGACGACCACGTACGCCGAGAACATCGGCGTGATGGCGGCGACGCGCGTCTACTCGACGGCGGCGTACGTCGTGGCGGCGGTGGTCGCGATCCTGTTCGGGTTCAGCCCGAAGTTCGGGGCGGTGATCTCGGCGACGCCCGGGGGCGTGCTGGGCGGGATCACGGTCGTCCTGTACGGCATGATCGGCCTGCTCGGCGCGAAGATCTGGAAGGAGAACCGCGTCGACTTCGGCAATCCGCTCAACCTGGTGCCCGTGGCCGCCGGCGTGATCATCGGCATCGGGGACGTCACCCTGCGGATCACCGACGGCTTCGCGCTGTCGGGCATCGCGTTCGGGACCATCGTCACCGTCGCCGTGTACCACCTCGCCCACGCGCTGGCCCCCGCCGAACTCACCGAGGACGCCGACGGCGCGGTGCTGATCGTCGATCGTCCGGGGGCGTACGACGCGGAGAGGTGACGCCGCCGGCCCGCTCCCGGGCCGGGTTCACCGGGTCCGTGTGACATTCTCCACACCAGGGTGTGGAGAATGTCAGGTAGAAACGTCTCAGGACGCCGTCCGCAGCGCGCGCAGAGCGACCACGGCAGCGACCGTCAGCACCGCCACGGCGATCCACGACGTGTAGAGAACGCCGGAGTCGAACGCCTCCCGGGCCGAGCTCAGCAGCGCCTCCGCGCGGGCCGGGTCGAGGCGTCCGGCGACGTCGGTCGCCCCGCCGAGGGTCTGGCCGGCGGCCGCGGCGTCCTGGGGTGCGAGCCCGTCCGGCACCGCGACCCGGGTCGTGTAGACGGCCGTGAGCACCGACCCGAGAACCGCGGTCCCGAGGACGGACCCCACCTCGTACGCCGTCTCCGAGATCGCGGACGCCGCCCCGGCCTTCGCGGCCGGCACGCTGGCCAGGATCAGGTCGTTCGAGATCGTCTCGGCCGCGCCCGAGCCGAGGCCGATCAGGATGAAGGCGGCCATCAGCCCGGCGTCCAGCCACCACCCCTGGGTCGCCAGGACGACCACGTACCCCAGCGCGTTGATCGCGATGCCCCCGGCGACCACGCGCGAGGGCCGCACCCGCTCCACGACGCGCACGACCAGCAGCCCCGCGACGGCCGTCGCGACGGTGCCGGGCAGCAGGAAGAGGCCGGCCAGCATCGGCGACATCCCGCTCGAGAGCTGCAGGTGTTGCGCCGCGAAGTAGAAGAAGCCGACGAGGGCGAACATGCTCAACAGGTTCGCGAACACCGACCCGCTGAACACCGGGTTCGTGAACAGCCGGACGTCCAGCATGGGGATCTCACGCCGGAGCTGCCGCCGGACGAACGTCACGCCACCCAGCACGCTCACCGCGAGCGCGACCGCCGCGGCGGCGTCCGGTCCGACGCTCGAGAGGTGCTTGATCCCCCACACCAGCGGGGTCATCGTGGCCAGCACCAGCCCGATGCTCACCACGTCGATCGGCCCGGGCCGCGGGTCGCGCGACTCCGGCACGAGCAGCGGCCCGAGCACCAGGAGCGGCACGAGCACCGGCGCGGCCATCCAGAACACGGCCGGCCAGCCGAAGTGCTCCAGCAGGAACCCGCCCAGGATCGGGCCGAGCGCCGCCCCGCCCGACATGCCGGCGGCCCACACGGCGATGGCGATGCGGCGCTCGCGCGCGTCGACGAAGACGTTGCGGATCAGCGACAGCGTCGCCGGCATCAGCATGGACCCGAAGACACCCATGGCCGCGCGGGCGACGACCAGCCAGGACGCCGAGGGCGCAAACGCGGCGGCCGCCGAGACGGCCGCGAACCCGCTCGCGCCGATGAGCAGGAGGCGCCGGCGTCCGATGCGGTCGCCCAGGCTCCCCATCGGCACGAGCAGGCCCGCGAGCACGAGCGGGTAGATGTCGACCATCCAGAGCACCTGGATGCCCGTCGGGCGCAGCGCCTCCGAGATCGCGGGGACGGCGAAGGCCAGCACCGTGTTGTCGACCGCCACCAGCACGACCGGAAGCACCAGCACGCACAGGGCGGCCCAGCGTCGGCGCGTCGACAGGCCTCCTCCCGGCGCACTCGCCGCGCGCGTTGCCGACAACATCGCTTGCCCCTTTCATGAACGAGACGGCCCGTGACCGAACCGTCCGGACGGTACAGTATCGCCATGACTGCTGGACTGTCGATTCCATGAGCGCGCGCGACAACATCCTGCGGGCGTACGAGGAGATCCTCATCGCCGGCGGCGAGCGCGCCGCGACGCTGGACGCCGTCGCCGCGAAGGCGGGCGTCTCGAAGGGCGGATTGCTGTACCACTTCCGCAGCAAGGAGGCGCTGGCGAACGGGCTGTTCGAGCGGCTCGACGCCCTCGCGGACGCCGACCTCGCCACAATGGCGACCGCGCCCGAGGGGGCGTCGGTCTACTACGTGCGGACGTCGGCGTCGCAGGGCTCCGAGTTCGACCGGTGCCTCGTCGCGGCCGCCCGCCTCGGGTCGGGCGCGAGCAGCGCGATCGCGGCCATCCAGCGGCGGTGGCTGGATCTGATCACCGCCGAGGTGGGCGACGACGCCGTCGCGAAAGCGATTCTGCTGCTCGGCGACGGGATCTACTACAACGCGGCGGTGGGACCGGACGCCGGCGGCACGCCCGCCGCCCCCCAGACCGCGGAGGAGATGGAGGCCCTGGTGGAGGTCGTCGCCCGGCTGGCCGGGCGTTCGCGCCGATGACAACACCGGACGCGCCGAGCGCTTCCCGGCGTTGCCCAGGTCAGCCGTCCGACCCGTCTGCCCCGTCCGATCCGTCCGCCCTGGACGCCCTGGACGCCCGGACGCCCCGCCGGACGACCACCCGATAGGCCACGCCCACCGCGAACACCCCGACGCCGGCGGCCACCGAGGCCCACGGCAGGGTCGCGACCAACACCAGGCAGAGCGCCGCGCCCAGCACCTGCAGGGCGCGCGGGTAGCGGCGGTGGGCGTCCTGGGTGAACGCCGCGACGTTCGCGACGAAGTAGTACAGCAGGACCCCGAAGCTGGAGAACCCGATCGCCCCACGCAGGTCCGTCAGCAGCACGAGGGCGCACACGACGGAGGCGACGGTCACCTCCGCGACATGGGGCACCTGGAAGCGCGGGTGCACCGCCGCCAGCGGACGCGGCAGGTCACCTTCGCGGGCCATCGCGAGGGCGGTGCGCCCGATGCCGGCGATGAGGGCGAGCAGCGCCCCAAGCGCGGCGATCCCGCCGCCGATGCGCAGCAGCGGGGCGAGCCAGGGGGCGACGCCGGAGGCCGCGGCGTCCACGAGGGGTGTCGCGCTGACGGCGAGGCGTCCCACCCCGAGGACGGCCACCAGACTGGCCCCCACCAGCGCGTACAGCGCGACGGCCAGGCCGAGCGCCAGGACGATCGCCCGAGGGATGGTGCGCTCGGGTCGCGTCACCTCCTCCCCCAGCGTGGCGATGCGGGCATAGCCCGCGAACGCGAAGAACAGCAGTCCGGCCGACTGGAGGACGCCGTACGGGCCGGCCGCGGTCGGCGCGGTGCCAGGCAGGCCCGGCGTGCCAGGCAGGCCGAGCAGGCCCACCGCGCTCGCGGACGCGACGTTCGCCGCGACCGCGGCCGTGAGCAGGACGAGCACGATCGCGACGATCACCCTGGCCAGGCGGGCCGTCCGGGTGATGCCGCGATAGTTCACCGCTGCGAGGGCGACGACCGAGGCCACCGCCACCGGACGCTGCCACGGGCCCGGCACCAGGGAGGACGCCGCCGTCAGCGCCATCGCCGCGCACGACGCCGTCTTCCCGATCACGAAGCCCCAGCCCGCGAGGAAGCCCCACCAGGGGCCGAGCTGGCGGCGTCCGTACAGGTAGGTGCCGCCGGAGCCCGGGTGCTCGGCCGCGAGCTGCGCCGACGACGTCGCGTTGCAGAACGCGACGACCGCCGCGAGCGCCAGGCCGACGAACAGCTCTCCCCCGGACGCCGCGGCCGCCGGCCCCCAGACCGCGAAGACGCCCGCGCCGATCATCGAGCCGAGGCCGATGACGACGGCGTCCGGGAGGGTCAGACGGCGAGCCAGCTGGGTCACCGGCGCACGGTAGCGCGCGCGGGTGAACGGCGGGTAGCGGCCCCTGCCGACAAGGGGTGACACGGGATCCCTACTGTGGTGAGCATGAAGGCTGACGAGAATCCCGAGCGAGGCGCCGCCGGGGGCCCGCGCCCGGCGTGGGCGGAGAGCAGCGCGTTGCTCCGCGAGTACTACGACACCGAGTGGGGGCTGCCCGTGCGCGACGCCCGCGGCGTCTACGAGCGCATCGTGCTGGAGGGGTTCCAGTCGGGCCTGTCGTGGGAGACGGTGTTGCGCAAGCGTCCGGCGTTCCGGGCGGCGTTTTCCGGGTTCGATCCGGAGGTCGTCGCCGGGTTCGGCGAGGCCGACGTCGAACGGCTCATGGCCGACGCGGGCATCATCCGGAACCGGCGCAAGATCGACGCGGCCATCGTGAACGCGCGGGCCACCGTCGCGCTGGCCGAGGCGGGTGACGACCTGGGCGAGCTGGTCTGGTCGTTCCGGCCCGACGACCCGCGCGCCCCGGCCGAGACGGCGCCGTCGCAGTCACCGGAGTCGGCGGCCTTGTCGAAGGAGCTGAAGCGCCGCGGCTTCGTCTTCGTCGGGCCGGTCACCATGTACGCGCTGATGGAGGCGATCGGCATCGTGGAGCACCGGCTGTGATCCTGGTCCGGCCGCGGGTGCGCGAGGCCGGTCCTGTGCGACAGTGGGCGCATGGACGCCGATCGCACCGATGCCGCGGAGATCCTGACCCGCGAGCCGGCAGAAGGGCTCGCCGCGACGCTCGACCTGCAGCCGCCCGCTGGCGTGCTCCCCCCGCTGTGGCACTGGGTCTACCTGCTCGAACGGACGCCGCAGCGCGGCCTGGGTGCCGACGGGCACGCCCTCGCGGGCGTCCCGCACCCGCCCGGGCCCGGCTACCGGCGCATGTTCGGCGGCGGCCGGGTGACGACGCACGCTCTGCTGCGGCTCGGCGAGCCGGCGTCCCGGCGCACCGAGCTGGTGTCCAGCCGCGAGAAGCAGGGGCGCAGCGGGCCCCTGGTGATCGCCACCGTGCGCTCGGAGTTCGTGCAGGGCGGGGTCACCGCGATCGTCGACGAGTCCGACATCGTCTACCGGGCGCCCGGCGAGGAGTCGCTGCCCGCGCGCGGCGAACCGGGCTTCCCGCGGGCCGGGTCGGGCGCGGCGACGTCCGCGGGCGCGGGGCCGACCCCGAACGCAGAGCCGACCCCGGACACGGACGCTCCCGGCGGGGCCGCCTGGTCGCTCGTCGCCGACGAGGCGCTGCTGTTCCGCTTCTCGGCGCTGACCTTCAACGCCCACCGCATCCACTACGACCTGCCGTTCTGCGAGAGGGAGGGCTATGACGGGCTGGTGATCCACGGGCCGCTGCAGGCCCTGCTGATGGGCGAGCTGATGCGCCGCGAGGGCGTCGAGCTCGTCGGGCGCACCTTCGCCTACCGTTTCGTCGCGCCCCTCACCGGCGTGCAACGGATTCTGGTGGAGCCGGCCGAAGCCGGCCTCGCGGCGGGGGCGCAGGTGCGGTCGGCGTCCGGGGTCGTCACGGCGCGCGCCGAGTTGCGCTGAGCCGTCACCTGACTCCCGGTCAGGACGGCACGGCCAGCGGGGCGGCGCCGGCCGGGCTCGAGCACTCGACGAGCACGGAGTCCTCGTCGTCGTCGACGAAGGTCGAGAGGCGTCCGGCGGTGGCGGCCGCCGCGTCCCGGATGGCGGCGACGGCGTCCTGCGGGACGCGCCCGACGATGACGATCGAGCCCCACCGGGGGTTCGCCGGGGACCAGTGCGCGGCCAGCCGGCTGTCGTCGGGCGCCAGCGGCAGGGTGGCCGGCAGCAGGGTCCGGAACGCCTCGAGCCCAGCCGAGGCGTCGGAGCAGTCGGCCGCGGCCGCCGCCTCCGGAGCCCCTCCGGCGGCGAGCCCGGCGAGCCGCTCGGCGGCGAAGCGCTCGGCGTCCTCGTCGCGGGCCACGAGCTCCACCCGGACGCCGCGGTCCCGCGCGCGGCGCGTCGCGACGCGCACGTCGGCGTCCACGAGGAGGTCGGCGACGAGCTGGTCGCGGATCTCCGCCTCGGCCCGCTCCATGCCGAGCCGCTCGGCGTCCGTGAGCGATCCCCCGGCGACGATGCGCTGCAGCAGGGGGGACGCCGACGTGCTCAGCTCGGCGCGGCGGGCGTCGGCCTCCTCGACCCTGGCCTGGTCTTCGATGAGTTGCATGCGGCTGCGTCCCTCGCGCGCCGCCGCACGGCTGAGCACGATCGCGGCATCGTCGAGCGTGCGGCGCAGGATGGACGCGAAAATCGCGACCACGGTCATGAGCGTGTAGTTCCACAGCAGCCCGGCGATCGGCAGGGAGCCGGCGGAGACGACGGCGTCCACGGCCATCATCGCGGCCATCACCGCGACCCCCACGCCGTTGCGATACCGGAAGCACAGGACGCCGACGGCCGTCGCGTACCCGCCGCCCCACCAGTACTGCCAGTCGAGGCTTCCGGGGTTGGGCAGCAACGGGGTCACCACGGCGGGGTCGCCACCATCGCCAGCGCGGCCAGCACGCCCGGCCAGCGGCTGCGACGCACGAGGACGAGGACCGCGGTCATGACCAGGCACGCGAGCAGCGCCGTCTCCCAAACGCCTGGGTTGCGCACCGCGTCGCGGAAGACCCAGGCGACGCCGACCTGCTCCAGCGTCGCGAACGACATGATGATCAGCAGCGGCCGCATGAGCGCGATGTCCCACTCGGGGCCAGTGGCGTGCACCTCGGCGTCCTCCCACACCAGCGTGACGCGTGTGCCGACGCCGGGCCGCGAGTCGATCTTGGCCGTGCCGCCGACCGACTCCATCCGACCGACGATGCCCTGCCGGACGCCGGCCCGCCGCTCGCGCACCCGGTCGGTCGCGAACCCCGAGCCCGCGTCCGTCACGGTGATCTTGCTCATCATGGGGTCCACGTGCCCCCGGACGACGACCTGGCGCGTGCCCGAATGCCGCGCCACGTTCGTCAGCGCCTCGGTGACGGCCTCGACGAGGGTGTCCGAGCGGCGACGGCTCCGTGCCGTCGATGACGATCGTCAGGTCCAGCCCGATCCGGGACGCCGCGGCGGCGATCCGCTCCGACAGGTCGCCCTTCGACGGCAGCCAGCCGCCGGGGCCGAGGGCGTCCAAAGCCTGGTGCGCCAACTCGGTGGAGTTCTCGTCGATCCGCGGCTCGCGGGTCGCGGCGAGCAGCGCCCCCAGGATCTTGTCGTGGATCAGCCCGTTCCACCGCTGCAGCTCGAAGGCGCGGCGGCGGGCACCGGCGAGCGACTCCTTGAGCTGCCAGCTGCGCCGCGACGAGCGGTCGATGTCGACGGCGACGGCGTTCGCGACGCGCACGAGTTCCACGAGCCCCAGGCCGGCGATCAGCATGATCGCGCCGTCGGAGACCCGTCGCGCGGTGCGACCGACATGGCCCGCAGCGCCCCGAAGAACAGCGAGAACCCGACGACGGCGACCCGGCCCGGCGCGGGTGGGAAGGCCACGGCGGCGTACCCCATGCACGCGAGACAGAAGTAGATGAGCGCCGGCGGGTCCGACTGGCCGCGGAACAACCCGATGAGCGGCAGGTGCAGCAGCGTCACGGCGAGCCCGAACC
Source organism: Nigerium sp. (assembly GCF_039811905.1). NCBI lineage: Bacteria > Bacillati > Actinomycetota > Actinomycetes > Propionibacteriales > Propionibacteriaceae > Nigerium > Nigerium sp. The sequence goes on from NZ_JBDHZL010000037.1 coordinate 12,258, forward strand.
AGAAGAAGACCGTCCCCATGAGCTGACCGCCCGGACGCCTCTTGACCTCCACCCACAGCAGCACCACCAGCACGCCCGCGATCGCCAGGACCACGGGCACGACGCCGCGCGGGTACGGGTCCAGCGTGCGCGACTGCGCGAACGCCGCGAGCACCAGGAACGTATAGCTCACGGCGCCCAAGAGCTGACCGCCGCGCTCGAGCCGCTGCTGGCTGAGCCGCACCATCCCTCCTTCCGGCCGCTTCGTCCGTTCGGCACGTCGTCGTGAGCACCATCATGACACCTGTCGCTAAAAACGGGGTGACACGCCCGCGAAACGCCGCGCAGGACGCGGCAGACTAGGACCCATGCCCGACGCCCAGACCCGATCCGTCCCCTGGAGGCCGGCCGCGCTGGTCGTGACCGCCCTCCTGGCCACAGCCTTCGTGGCGTGGGTCTCGGCGATCCTGCCCAGTTTGCCTCCCCTGCCCGGACGCCTCCAGGCCGACCCGGCGACCGGGTTGGCCTCCTCCTTGGCGGACCTCACCGCACGGCTGGCGTCCCTGGCCACGCTGGGCGCGCTGCTGGCCGCGACGATCGCGCCGGGCGAGCGCGCGTTCCGTTGGGCGGCCCGCGCCGGCCAGGTGTGGTTCTGGGCCGCCCTCGTGCTCACGGCCGCGAACCCGGCGTTCGTCACGGGCGTCCCGCTCGGCTACGCGCTGACGCCGGCGTCCTGGTGGACGTTCGTCACCTCGGTGCCATCCGGCCTCGCCTGGCTGATCTCCGCGCTGGTCGCGCTGGGCGCCGTGCTCATCGCGTACGGCTCGCGGGCGCGCGCGGCGACCTCGTCGTGGTTGGTGGTCGGCGTCGTCTCGTGGGCGTTCGTCGCCGTGACCGGCAACGTCTCGGTCGGCCGCGACCACGACTGGGCCACCGACGCCGCGATCATCGGGACGCTCACGCTCGGCCCCATCGCGATCTCGGCCGCGGCGTCCCTGCTCGCCCCCGGCACCGGACGCCTCCGCGCGCACACGCGGCTCGTGCTCGCCCTGATCGCGGTCGCGGCGGCGTCCCAGGTGGTCGTCGCCTGGCAGGAGCTCGCGGGCGTCTCCCCCTTCGCCACCGCGTACGGCCTGCCCGTCATCGGTTCGTTCGCGGTCCTGGCGCTGCTCGCGGTGAGCGCGCTCGCGCGCCGCTTCTCACCCGAGTGGGACGCCTCGGGCGCCCGCGCGGCGTCGGTGGTTCTGCGCGACGTCGTGCTCGTGGTCGCGTACGCGGCGTTCCAGACGGCGGCCCAGCACCTCCCGCCGCCACGGTTCTTCGTGCCGCAGACGATCCAGGAGAACTACCTCGGCTACGAGATGAACGTCCCGGTGACGCTGGCGCGGCTGCTGGGGCCGGGGCGTCCGAACCTGCTGTGGATCGTCCTCGCGGTGGCGGCCGTCGCGATCTACGTCGCGGCCACCCGGCGCGCCCGGCGCCTCGGGACGCCGTGGCCGATCTGGCGCACCGTCTCCTGGCTCCTCGGCTGGGGGCTCATGGTGTACCTGGCCACGAGCGGCTTCTGGGAGTACTCGACGGTCGTGTTCAGCTGGCACATGTTCGTCCACATGACGGTGAACATGCTCGTCCCGGTGCTGTGCGTGCTGGGGGCGCCCATGGCCCTGGTCGCCGCGGCGTCCCCGGAGCGCCCGGCGGGCGAGCCGCCGAGCCTCGGCCAACTGGCGTCCGACTGGGCCGATTATCGGCCCTTCCAACTCCTGACCGCTCCCCCGCTGCTGTGGCTGGGCTACGTCGGCTCGCTGTTCGCCGTCTACTACACGCCGGCGTTCTCGTGGCTGATGCGCTACCACTGGGCCCATCAGCTCATGTTGCTGGCGTTCATGGTCACCGGCTACGGGTTCTTCAACCTGCTGATCGGGCCCGAACGTTCGTCGTGGCAGATGCCGCACCTGGTGAAGCTCGCGCTGCTCATCAGCATCATGCCGTTCCACGCGATCTTCGCCGTCGGCATCCTGAGCTCCCAGTCGCTGTTCGGCGAGGAGTTCTACCAGTCCATCGACATCGCCTGGGTCGGTAACCTCATGGCCGATCAGAACATCGCGGGCCAGATCACCTGGATCCTCGGCGAGGTGCCGATCGTGCTCGTCATCATCGCTTTGGCCGCGCAGTGGTTCCGGCAGGATCGCGTGGACTCCTCCCGCTTCGACCTGGCCCAGGATTCCGGCGAGGAGGACGCCCTGGGCGCCTACAACGACATGCTTCGCCAACTCGCGGAAAGGGACGCCGAGGACGCCCGCCGCCGTGCCAACGAGATCGGGCTGCGCCCATGACCCACACGCCCCTCACCCAGCAGCCGGACGCCTCCGGTGCGCCCGGCCTCCCGGCCGAGCCGGACGCCGGCGGCCTCGCCGACCGCGTCGAGCTGGACATCTCCGGCATGACGTGCGCGGCGTGCGCGTCCCGCATCGAGAAGAAGCTGAACAAGATGCCGGGGGCGTCCGCGACCGTGAACTACGCGACCGAGCGGGCCGTCGTGCTCGGGCTCGGCGCCGCGCGGGCCGACGAGGCCGTCGCGGTCGTGGAGAAGGCCGGCTACGGGGCGTCCCCGGTGCGCGAGGGCGCGGAGCCCGACGGCTACTCCGACCGCGTGAAGATGCTCCGCAACCGCCTCATCGTGGCCGCGCTGCTGACCGTGCCGCTCGGCGACGTGGCGATCGTCTTGGCGCTGGCGCCGCAGATGCGGTTCCCGGGGTGGCAGTGGGTGCTCATCGCCTGCGCGATCCCGGTCGTGTTCTGGTGCGCGTGGCCCTTCCACCGGGCCGCCTGGCGCAACCTGCGCCACGGCTCGACGAGCATGGACACGCTCGTGTCGCTCGGCGTCCTGGCCGCGTTCGCGTGGTCGGTGGTCGCGACCGCCTTCGAGGTGGACGGCGGCACCGGCTACTGGGTCGGCTGGGGGCTGGCCCCGCGGGGCGCCGACACGCTGTACCTCGAGGTCGCCTCGGCCGTCACTACCTTCCTGCTGGGCGGCCGCTACATGGAGGCGCGCTCGAAGCGGTCGGCCCGCGGCGTCCTGGAGGCGCTCGGCAGGCTCGCACCGACGACCGTCCGGGTGATCCGCGACGGCCGCGAGGAGGTCGTGCCGATCGGCTCGCTGCGGGTCGGCGAGCGGTTCCTCGTGCGTCCCGGCGAGCGGATCGCGACCGACGGCCACGTCGTCGTCGGCAACTCGGCGATCGACACGTCGGCGATGACCGGCGAGCCGGTGCCGGCCGAGGTGACCGTCGGCGACCGGGTGCTCGGCGGCACGGTCAACACGACGGGGGCGCTCATCGTCGAGGCCGACAAGGTCGGCGCCCACACCCAGATCGCCCAGATGGCCGCGACGGCCGAGCAGGCGCAGGCGCGCAAGGCGCGGGTCCAGACGATGGTCGATCAGGTCGTCGCCGTGTTCGTGCCGGCCGTCCTCGTCATCGCCGGACTGACGCTCGTGGTCTGGCTCGTCGCCGGCGGCGGGCCGCGGCTGGCGTTCAACGCCGCCCTGTCGGTGCTGATCATCGCGTGCCCGTGCGCCCTCGGGCTGGCCACGCCGACCGCCCTGATGGTCGGCGTCGGCCGCGGCGGGCAACTGGGCATCCTCATCAAGGGCCCGGACGCGCTGGAGGCGTCCGGACGCATCGACACGGTCGTCCTCGACAAGACCGGCACGCTGACGACCGGCGCGATGGCGTTGGAGCGGGTCCGCGTCCTCGACGGGGCCGGCCTGCCGGACGCCGGTGTCCTCGCCGCGATCGCCGGCGTCGAGCGGCACTCCGAGCACCCGATCGCCCGGGCGTTCGTCACCGGCGCCGCCGAGGCCGGGGTGCCGGAGGCGTCCGTGCGCGACGTGACGGCCCTGCCGGGAGAGGGGGCGTCCGGGGAGGCGTTCGTCGCGGACGCCTGGCGCCACGTCCTGGTGGGCAAGGCCGGGCTGCTGCGCGATCGCGGCATCGCGCTGCCGCCGGAGGCGTCCGCGGTGGCCGAGGAGGCGGCGAACCAGGGCCGGACGGCCGTGTTCGCCGCGCTCGACGGCGTCGCCTGCGCGACGCTCGTCGTCTCCGACACGATCAAGCCCTCGGCCGCGGACGCCGTCGCGCGGCTCCGCGCGATGGGGCTGCGGACCGTCCTGCTGACCGGCGACCGCCGTCAGGCCGCGGACGCCGTCGGCACGGAGGTCGGCGTCGACGAGGTCATCGCCGAGGTGCTGCCCACGGACAAGGCGGCCACGATCGAGGCGCTCCAGGCCGACGGACGCCGCGTCGCCATGGTGGGCGACGGCATCAACGACGCCGCGGCGCTCGCGACCGCGAACCTCGGCCTGGCCGTCGTGACGGGCACCGACGTGGCGATGAAGTCGGCCGACATCATCCTGGTGCGGCGCAGCCTCGACGTCGTGCCCGACGCCATCGCCCTCGCCCGCCGGACGCTGCGCACCATCAAGGGCAACCTCGTGTGGGCCTTCGCGTACAACGTCGCCGCGATCCCGCTGGCCGCGGCCGGCCTGCTGAACCCGCTCATCTCGGGGTTCGCGATGTCGCTGTCGAGCGTGTTCGTGGTGAGCAACTCGATGCGGCTGCGGCGGTTCCGCCGCGGGTGAGCCCGGGCTGCGTCTGCGGCGAGCCCGCGGACGGCCCGGGCCGCACCGGCGTCCCACGGGCCCAGACCGATCCCGTGACAACGCGCCGCCCGCGTAGCAGGCTGAGCGCATCAAGAAGTGGGCTCTGGCTACGATTCCCGCAGCGTTGGCGGGGCTGGCCGCGCAAGACCTCCTCCAGCGCGATCACGCGCTCCGACGCAACTTCCCGGTGCTCGCCCGCCTGCGCTACGCCCTGGAGTCCATCGGGCCCGAACTGCGCCAGTACATCGTCACCAGCAACGACGAGGAGCGCCCGTTCAGCCGCGACCAGCGCCGCTGGGTCTACACGTCGGCCAAGGGCCTCAACAACTACGTCGGGTTCGGCACCGACAACGACATCGAGCACGACCACTACCCGGTGCTCCGGCAGCGGACGTTTGCCGCCCACGCCCCCAACCCCCACCTCGCCGCCGACCACGAGACCTCGCTGCCGAGCCCCAAGGTGCTGGGCGGCCCCCGCGGACGCCGGCTGGCGTTTCGCCCCGCGTCCGTCGTGAACGTGTCGGCCATGTCGTTCGGGTCGCTCAGCCCGCAGGCCATCCAGGCGATCAACGCGGGCGCGCGCCTGGGCGGGTTCCTGCACAACACGGGCGAGGGCGGGCTGTCCGACCACCACCGCCAGGGCGGCGACTGATCTGGCAGATCGGCACCGGCTACTGCGGCTGCCGCGATGCCGACGGACATTTCGATCTGGGACGCCTCGTCGACGTCGCCGCGTCGGCGCCGGTCCGCGCGATCGAGATCAAGATCAGCCAGGGCGCCAAGCCCGGCCTCGGCGGACATCTGCCGGGCGCCAAGGTGAACGCGGAGATCGCCCGCATCCGCGGCGTCCCGGAAGGGCAGGACGTGGTCAGCCCCGCCCGGCACTCCGAGTTCTCCGACGTCGACTCGATGCTCGACTTCGTCGAGAAGATCGCGGACGCCACCGGCCTGCCGGTCGGCATCAAGTCGGCCGTCGGGGATGTCCCGTTCTGGTACGACCTGGCCGCCCACATGCGCGACGGCTCACGCGGCGTCGACTTCATCACGATCGACGGCGGCGAGGGCGGCACGGGCGCCGCGCCGCTCGTCTTCACCGACAACGTCGCCCTGCCGTTCCGGGTCGGGTTCGCCGAGGTGTACCGCATCTTCGCCGAGGCCGGCCTGACCGACCGCGTCACCTGGATCGGGTCGGGCAAGCTCGGCCTCCCGGCGAACGCCCTGGTCGCGTTCGCGTTGGGCGCCGACATGGTGAACGTGGCCCGCGAGGCGATGCTGGCCATCGGCTGCATCCAGGCGCAGAAGTGCCACACCGACCGGTGCCCGACCGGCGTCGCCACCCAGGATCGCTGGCTCGCCCACGGCCTCGACCCCGCGCAGAAGTCGCACCGGCTGGCGTCGTATGTGAAGACGCTGCGCCGCGACCTGGTGAAGCTGGCCGGCGCGGCCGGCGTCCCGCACCCGGCGCTGATCGGCCCCGACGACGTCGCCCTCCTCGACGGCGACCGGCGCGAGCGCAGCCTGCGCGACGTCTACGGCTATCGCGAGTCCTGGGGGCTGCCCGGGCGCGCGATCGCCGACGAACTCGTCCGGCTCATGACCGAGGACGCCACCGGGGGCGACTGACCCGCCCTCACACCGCCGCCGTCTCGAGCGTGCCGGCGGCGCCGAGCGGGTAGCACTCGATCAGCACGGAGTCCTCGTCGAACGAGACCTCCACGCGCAGCCGCCGGCGGGCGTCCTCGATGATGCCGTGCACGTCCCCGGACGCCTCCCGCCGGGGCCCGACCATCGTGATCGTCCCGCGCCGCGGCTGCCCGGACGACGGCGTCCACGCGACGGTCACGGACGACCGGGCCCCCGCCCCGTCGAGCGCGGCCACGGCGAGCGAACGGAAGGCGTCCAACTCGACGGAGCGGCCGGCCTTCCGCGCCGACAGCACGACCCGGACGCCGCGGTCGCGCGCCTCGTCCACGCGGGCCTCCAGGGCGTCGTCCAGCAGGTAGCCGGCCACCAGCGAGTCCCGGGTGCGGGCCTCGGCGCGCACCATCGCGCGGCGGGCGTCCTCGTCGACGGGCTCGCCGGCGGCGAGCCGCCGCAGCAGCGGCTCCACCTCGCTGGACAGCTGGCGCCGGCGGCGCGCGCCCTCGCTGGCGACCTCCTGCTCTTCGGCGAGGACGCCGCGCAGGTCCGCCTCGTCGGACGCCGCCCGCCCGATGATCGCCAACGTCTGGTCGAGGCCGCGCTTCACCATGATCGCGAGCACGAGCCCGATCACGGCGATCACGTAGTTCCAGACGAGGCCCTCGACGGGCAGCGGGCGTCCGAGGGAGCCGGCCACGGCGTCCACGGCGATCGTGATCCCGAGCGTGGCGACGCCCGCCCGCGGGCCGTAGCGGATGACCAGCAGCGCGACCGCCGCGGTGCTCGCGCCGCCCCACCAGAAGCGCCAGTCGAGGGGTGCTTGGGCGACGAGTTCCCAGCTCAGGAAGCCGGACGCCCCCGCCAGCAGCGCCGTCGTCGCGAGCCACGCCCGCCGGCTGGGCCCCGCGATGCCCGCCAGCACCGTGGCCGCGCCGAACGCCGCCAGCCCGACCCATTCGGCCCAGTCGTGCCGGTATTCGGGGTCGTGGAACACCCCGATGGCGACGTGCGCGAGGAAGACGGCGACGAGGGCGTCCCGCAGCGCGATCAGCGACCCCGGACGCCAGCGCGTCGAGTCGGCGTCCTCGCCGGAGCCGCGCCGCCAGCGCAGCGTAACGGTCGTGCCGCGGCCGCGTCCGGACGCGATGTGCGCGGTGCCCCCGATCGAGCGCAGCCGCTCCTCGATGCCGAGCGCGATGCCGGCGCGCCCGGTGGGCGCGTCGGCCCGGTCGAAGCCCCGCCCCCGGTCGGCGATCGTGACGGTCACCCCGTCCTCGTCGCTGACCATCGCGACGGACGCCCGGGCGACCCCGGCGTGGCGCGCGACATTCGTGAGCGCCTCGGTGGTCGCCTGCCCGAGCGCGTCGGCCACCGGGGACGCCGCGAGGGTCCCGTCGGTGGTGAGGTCGACGTCGAGCCCGAGCCGCGAGGCGGCGCGGCCGACGGCGTCCGCGAACGTGCTGATCGACTGGCCCGGCCGCCGCTCGTCGAGCGCGGCGAGGGCGTCCGCGGCGAGCTCGCGGCTGTTCTGCGACGACGCCGGCTCCCGGGCGCCCAACTGCAGGGCGCCGAGGATCTTGTCGTGGACGACGCCGTCCCAGCGGCGCCGTTCGTAGGTGCGGCGGGTGGCGCGGGCGGTCGCCTCGCGCAGCACGATCATGCGGGCGCTCGACCGCTCGGCCTCGGTGACGATCTGGTAGGCGAGCTGGAGCAGCCGGGTGACGGCCAAGCACATGATCACCATGTAGATGCCGTCCAGCGCGCCCAGCATCAGGCTCCGGCGGGTCGGCACGCTGAAGCCGGCGAAGAGGAGCGACATGGCCACGCTCAGCACGATGCCGACGCGGAGACTGAACGCGTAGTTCGCGCAGATCCCCCCGAGGATGCCGAAGAACAGCAGGGGCGGCACATCGAACGACGGCCCGACACGGCTGAGCATGCCCAGGTGCGACAGGGCGGCCGCGACCGTGACGACGACGAGCGCCTGCGGCGCCCAGCGCAGGCGTCCGGGGCGCAGGGCGTTCACGGTCATGAGGGCCAGGGCGACGCCGACCGCGGCGAGGGCGACCTGGGCGACGCCCGCCGGGTAATGGAAGTAGTCGGCCCGGACACGGTTGCTCACGACGCTCAGCACGATCCAGCCCATGATGACGCCCGCGATCCGCACGCCGCGATCGAGCTCGGCGATGTTTCTGAGCAACGGACCTCACTAGGGCGGAAAGGGGCGTCGGACGGCGGAGGCTCCCGGCCCCCATCGGCCGGGACCACGCCAAAGTAACACACGGTGTCCCCAAAACCAGGGACACCCTGGTTGCGACAAGGATGCGACAGTGCACCCGCCCCGCGGCGTCCCTGCACGCTCAGGCGCGGCTCAGCGTCCGATCAGTCGGCGCTCAGGTGCACCGCTCAGGTGCACAGGGACGCCCGCGGCCCGCCGGCCGCGGTCACTTCCACGTGTCGGGGCCGCTGGAACCCGCGCGGTACTCGTCCATCGGGACGTCGCCTCGGTCCCACGCGTCGAAGACCGGCGTGAGGATGCGCCAGCACTCCTCGGCCACGTCCCCCCGGACGCTCAGCAGCGGGTCGCCCGCGAGGATGCCGTCCAGGATCTCGCCGTAGGGCCGGATCGGGCTCTCCCCCAGGTCGGCCGCCAGCGCGGTCTGCTCGAAGTCCCAGCGGTCGCCCTCCCCGTTCGTGGCGATGCCCATGAGGATCCGCTCGGGCGCGATGCCGATCTGCAGCACGTTGGCCGGGGGCACGTCGGAGAAGCCGGCCGGCACGAAGTCGAGCGGCCTCAGCATCACCGACACCCCGCGCAGGCCGTCGCCGAGCGCCTTGCCGCTGCGCAGCCGGAACGGGACGCCCCGCCAGCGCGAGTTGTTGATCTCCAGGGTGATCTCGGCGAGCGTCTCGGTGTCGTTGGCCGGGTCGACGCCCGGCTCGTCGACGTAGTTGGGGATCTGCTTGCCGTCGATCTCACCCGCCGTGTAGCGGGCCCGCCGGGACGCCGCGACGCCGTCGTCGCCCCACACGCGCGTCGCGCGCAGGGTGTGGGCGATGAGGTCGCGGACCTCGAGCTCTTCGATACGGGACGGCTCCTCCATCGCGAAGAACGCCATGACGAGCATGAGGTGGCTCTGGATCATGTCGCGCGCCGCACCCGAGTGGTCGTAGTAGCCGGCGCGCCCCTCGAGCGCGAGGGTCTCGTCGCCGACGATCTCGACTCGCTCGATGCTGCGGGCGTCCCACACCGGCTCGAAGAAGCGGTTGCCGAAGCGCAGGCCCAGCAGGTTCAGGACGGTCGCCTTGCCGAGGTAGTGGTCGATGCGGAAGATCTGCTTCTCGGGCACGAGCGTCGCGAGCAGGCGGTTGAACTCGCGGGCGGACTCCAGGCTGGAGCCGAACGGCTTCTCGATGCACAGCCGGATGCCGTCGGGCAGCTCGATCTTCGTCATCGCCTCGCACGCCTTCTGGCTGATCGCCGGCGGCAGCGCGAAGTAGAGCACGATGGGGCGTCCCTGGGCGTCGAGCTCGCCGAGGAAGGCTTTGAGCGCCTCGGGATCGGTGACGTCCAAGTGCGAGAAGTGGGTCTGGCCCAGCATCGCCTCGACGCGGCTGTCGCGCAGGCCGCCCTCGGTGAGGGCCGTCTTGACGCGCTCGGACCACTCGTCGGCGGTCAGGTCGTCCATGGCGGCGCCGATCAGCGTGACGTCATAGTTGGACTTGGCCTTGAGAAGCGTGGCCAGGCCCGGAAGCAGCAGGCGTTTGGTGAGGTCGCCCGACGCCCCCAGGATCACGAGGCTGACGGCGGTGGTGTCCATGGGTGCTCCTCGGCAGGGGTTGTCGTCCGGGGACATCGTGTCACCCGTAGCCCGCCAGGGGAACCGCCGCGTTCATGTCGAAGCCTTGGGCAGCGGCCCCCGCTGCCGGATGGAATGCCGAGGGCACCCCCGTCGGTTGGAAGGGGTGTGCCGAAGATCCTCGACCCCATCACGCTCGACTCGTTGACGATCCGCAACCGCGTCTGGCTCTCGCCGATGTGCCAGTACTCGGCGGGGGCGGACGGCGTCCCGACCGACTGGCACCGCGTCCACCTGGGCGCCCGCGCGCAGGGCGGGTTCGGCCTGGTCATGACGGAGGCGACGGCCGTCGCGCCCGAGGGGCGCATCAGCCCGAACGACGTCGGCATCTGGAACGACGAGCAGCGGGACGCCTGGGCGCCCATCGCGGCGTTCATCCGTTCACAAGGGGCGACGCCCGCGATGCAACTCGCGCACGCGGGCCGCAAGGCGAGCACGTACCGGAACTTCCCCGGTGAGCCCGGCGGTGTCGTCCCGGCCGCAGACGGCGGCTGGCCGATCATCGGCCCGAGCGACGTGCCCTTCCCCGGCCTCGCGGAGCCCCGCGCGATGGACGCCGCCGAGATCGCCCGCGTCGTCGATGCGTTCGCCGCGGCCGCGCGCCGGGCCGACGAGGCCGGCTTCGACGTCGTCGAGGTGCACGCCGCGCACGGCTACCTGCTGCACGAGTTCTTGTCGCC
>NZ_JBDHZL010000038.1:0-22415 GCF_039811905.1 Nigerium sp.
GAGCCACGGGCGAAGAGGGCGCCCCGCAGGGGTGTCTGATGTCATCCATACGGATCCTGAACGACCATCACAGGCTTTTTAAGGCGTGCATTGTCCCCCAGAATAGGGACGCCGCGATCGGCCGCAACAGAGAAAGCGGCCGGGTAGCCCCAGGCAGAGCCACCCGACCGCTCGCGCGAGCTTCCGCCCCTCCGGGTTCCCCCGCCCAAGAGAGGCTGCCAGCCCTCCAACCCGGCTCTGACTTGGTCATTGTCGACCCGGATCGCCGTCGCTTTGGTCCAGTCGCGACTCGGAACCGTCGGCATTCCCCCGCCGATCAGATCCGTTCGGAGCCCGACCCCCCGACCGGGCTTCCGATAAATAGTATGCACGACATAAGGACTTCTATTTGCCGATCTGGACACCCCTGGACAAACATTTCCTGGGGGGACAAAAGGGCTGTCCCCCTTTTCGAGGACGCATTCGTCGGCCCCTGCCTCCAGGCGCGCCGTCCGGCGCGCCCGCAGGCGGCTTCCCTCGCGCTCCGCCCGCCGGTTAGTCTCTGCCCGCAACGACCTGAGGAGGACAAGCAATGACGCAGCTCGACGGTGACGTCTTCTACCCCGACCCCGCGATCGCGGCCGGCTCCCGCGTCCCCGACGCCGACGCATTCCGCGCCCAGGCGCTGGCCGACCCCCAGCAGTTCTGGGCCGACGAGGCGTCCGAGCTGGAGTGGTTCGAGCCGTGGACGCAGGTGCTCGACGACTCCGAGGCGCCCTTCTTCAAGTGGTTCGTCGGCGGCCGCACCAACATCGTGCACAACTGCCTCGATCGGCACGTCAAGGGCCCGAACAAGAACAAGCTCGCGCTCATCTGGATGAGCGAGGACGGCAACGACCACCGCACGTTCAGCTACTTCTCGCTGAACCGGCAGGTGACGATGATGGCGAACGTCATCAGGAGCATGGGCGTCGGCAAGGGCGACAAGGTGACGATCTACCTGCCGCGCATCCCCGAGGTCGTGTTCGCGATGCTGGCGTGCGCGAAGATCGGGGCCGTCCACTCGGTCGTGTTCGCGGGCTTCAGCTCCGACGCCCTCACGAGCCGCATCGACGACTCCGAATCCAAGCTCGTCATCACGTCCGACGGCTCGTGGGTGAACGGGTCGGTCTTCCCGCTGAAGGACATCGTCGACGAGGCCGTCCGGTTCTCCCCCACGGTCGAGAACGTGATCGTCGTCAAGCGCACCGGCAACGACGTCGCCATGGACGCGCTGCGCGACCACTGGTACCACGACCTCACCGCGCTGCCGATCGCCAAGGGCAAGTGCGAGACGGAGCAACTGGACGCCGAGGACCCCCTCTACATCCTCTACACCTCCGGCTCGACGGGGACGCCGAAGGCGATCCTGCACACGCACGGCGGCTACATGGTCGGCACGTACTCGACGCTGAAGTACACCTTCGACATCCGTCCGGAGGACCGGTTCTGGTGCACCGCCGACCCGGGCTGGGTCACCGGGCACTCCTACCTCGTCTACGGGCCGCTGCTGACCGGCGCGACGACGTTCATGTACGAGGGCGGGCCCACCTACCCGTACCCGAATCGCTGGTGGCAGCTCATCGAGTACTACGGCATCACGAGCTTCTACACCGCCCCGACGGCGATCCGGTCGCTGATGCGCTTCGGCGAGGCGTGGCCGAACCGGCACGACCTCAGCTCGCTGCGCTTGCTCGGCTCGGTCGGCGAGCCGATCAACCCGGAGGCGTGGCATTGGTTCCACCGGGTCGTCGGCAAGGAGAAATGCCCGATCATGGACACCTGGTGGCAGACCGAGACCGGCATGTTCCAGATCACCCAGGTGCCCGGCGAGCCGCAGAAGCCGGGCTCGGGCGGCAAGCCGTTCTTCGGTCAGGACGCCGCGATTCTCGACGAGGAGGGCCACGAGGTCGCCGACGGCGCCGAGGGCTTCCTCGTGCTCAAGAACCCGTGGCCCGGCATGTTCCGCACCCTCTACAAAGACCCCGACCGCTACGTCGACACCTACTGGGCCAAGTACCCCGGCGTCTACCTGGCCGGGGACGCCGCCCGCAAGGACGCCGACGGCTACTTCTGGGTGATCGGCCGCACCGACGACGTCATCAAGGTGTCGGGCCACCGGCTCGGGACCGCCGAGGTCGAGTCGGCCCTCGTCTCCCACCCGGCGATCTCCGAGGCCGCCGCGATCGGGCTGCCGCACGAGGTGAAGGGCAACGCGATCCACGCCTTCGTCGTGCCGCGCATGGGCTACGAGCCGGGCCACGAACTGGAGGAGGACATCCGCAAGCACGTCTCCATCCACCTGTCCCCCATCGCCAAGCCCGACTGGATCACCTTCACCGAGAAGCTGCCGAAGACCCGCTCGGGCAAGATCATGCGCCGCGTCCTGAAGGCGCGCGCCCTCGGCGAGGACGAGGGCGACCTGTCCACCCTGGAGGAGTGAGGACGCCGCGGGCGGCGGTCGCCGCCCGCGTTCCGAGGTTGCGTCCGGGGTCGGCTGCCGCCCCCGGCGACGAGCCCCTCGCCCGGCTGGCATCCTGGATGCATGGATGACCGCACCCTTTTGCTCATGCGCCACGCCGAGGCCGGGTATTCGCTGTCGACGTCGGACGCCGACCGCGACCTCACGGAAGAGGGGGTCGCCGACGCCCGCGTCGCGGGCGCCTGGGTGGCCGAGCGCGTGGGGGCGCTCGACGTGGTCGTCACCTCGGGGGCCGTCCGGACGCAGCGCACCTGGGCCGTGATGGCCGACGCGGGGGCGTCCGCATCTCACGAGGTGGACGAGCAGGCGATCTATTCGGGCGGGGTGGACGCGCTGCTGCAGGTGGTCCGCGCGGTGGACGCCGACGCGCGCCGCGTGCTCGTCATCGGGCACGCGCCCGACATCCCCCGGCTGGCTCGTCACCTCGTCGGACGGAGCGTCAACGAGGCGGCAGCACGCCAGTTGGGCGCCGGTTTCCCGACGTCGACGATCGTCGAACTCGCCGTCCCGACGCCGTGGGCCGACGTCGTCGACGACTCCGCGACCCTCCTGGACGCCGCCACCCTGCGCGCCTGAACTCACGGTTCGAGCTCCCGCGGCGCGGCCGTCGCGGCCCCGGGCCCGCACCAGCCCCGGCATCTCGGCCGGAGGCTGGTGACGAGCGGCATTCAGACGCCCGCGCGGGCCGCGAGCTCTTCGAGGACGTGCACGTAAGTCTTGCCGGTGGCCCGGGTCATGCCGATCTCACACGTCCTATTGCAAGACAGGTACAGATCGGCATCCAGCTTCGCGACACTCGCGGCCTCGTCGGCCGTGGCCGTGGCAGTCAACTCGGGGTGCAGCAGGCCGCGGTCGCCGGCGAAGGCGCAGCAGCGCCAACCGTCCGGCACGACCACCTGGTCGGCCACCAAGCCGGCCAGCATGATGAGCGAATCGTTGACGCCCATCCGGGTGCTCGAGCAGGTCGGGTGCACCACGGCCAACCGTGCCCTGGATAGCGACGGCAGCTTCGAGGCTATGTGCTCGGCAGCGAAGGCGGTGGCGTCCACCACGGTGGCCTCGTGGACGCCTTGATGCTCCAGCGCGATCTGGACGCCCTCCGAGCAACTGACGTTGTCACAGACGATCGGACGACGCCAGCCGTCGCTGGCCGCACCCAGCACGTCGACGAGCCGGCGTCCCATCACGTCACCGCCCGAGCGCAGCCCCTTCGATTTCCAGGGGGTGGCACAGCACAGGCCCTGCACCTTGTCCGGGATCGACAGCCGCACGCCCGTGAGTTCGGCCAATCGCTGCAAGGCGTGGCTGACGCCCCGCTCGCTGGCATGATCACTCCCGAACATGGTGCCGACACAGGCGGGCATGAAGACAGCATCGGCGGTCGCCACCGGATCCGCGTGGCGCCGCGGCCCGCCGCCGGGCAGCTCAGCGGACAGCGTCGGGACGAGATCCTCGCTGGTGATCGCGCGGGCGGCTCCCAGCACGCCGCGGACCAGCGAGTTGGGGACGTGGTCGACCACGGTCATACCCGCCGAGGCCACCGAGGTGAACGGACCCCACACCTTCGCGGCCTGCTTCCAGGCGGCGTCCAGCACCTTCGGGGCGCGTTCGGCGCGGAGATCGCGGATGAGATCCCCGGTATTGATCTGCACCGGGCAGGCGGTTTGGCACATGCCATCCACGGCGCACGTTTCGACCACCGGGTATTCCTCGTCCTTGTACAACTGCTTGGCGAGGTCGGCGTTCCCCTCGTCTCGGGCGGCTGCGATGGCGCGCTGGACGACGATCCGCTGGCGGGGGGTCGTCGTCAGATGCTGGCTCGGACAGACCGGCTCGCAGTAGCCGCATTCGACGCAGTCGTCGATGCCGGGGCGCACCGGGGTGGTCTTCTTGATGTTCTTGAGGTGCTGCGTCGGGTCGTCGGTCAGCACCGAGCCGGGGTTGAGCACCATCTGGGGATCGCAGGCCCTCTTGACCTGCCACATCGCGTCATAGAGCTCGTCGCCATACTCGCGTTGGACGAACGGCGCCATGATGCGCCCGGTGCCGTGCTCGGCCTTGAGGGTGCCCTGACGGTCGAGCACCAAAGTCACCATGTCCTCGGTGAAGTCCTCGTAGCGCTTCAAGGCGGCCGGGCCATCGAAGTCCTCGGTCACCAGGAAGTGGATATTGCCGTCCTTGGCGTGGCCGAAGATGACCGCACCCTCGTAATGGTGCTTGTCGAACAGCACCTGCAACTCCGCGCACACCCCGCCCAACGAGGTCATCGGCACGGCGATATCCTCCAGCAGCGCGGCTGTCCCCTCGGGCCGGTTGCGAGCCACCTTGGTGTAAAGACCCTCGCGCATGGTCCACATCTGTTCGCGGCGGACCGGATCGTTCGTCATCTCGGGTTTCGAGTAGAGGTCGAATCCGTCGAACGCCGCGAAACCCTCCCTCGAGCGATCGGCGAGTTCGTCGTCGGTGTCCCCCTGGTATTCGACGAGCAGGCTCGCCTGGCCGTCTACCGTCAACCCCGGAGGCAGGACGCTGGTGGCGTCCTCCCCCATCGCGTTGATGGCCGCAGAATCGATGAGCTCGACCACATCGGCACCGCTGTCGACCAAGATCGGCAGCGCCTGGGTGGCGGCATCGAGGGAGTTGAACAACAGGAATCCGGTCGCGGTCTTGGCATGCACCGGCACGGTGCGGAAGAAGGCCTCCGCGATGAACCCGAGGGTGCCCTCGCTGCCGACCATCAGGTGTTCGAGGATCTTCACCGGCTCGGTGAAATCGATGAACGAGTTGAGGCCGTAGCCCATGGTGTTCTTGATCGACCAGCGCCGTGCGATATCGGCACGCATCTGGGGACGCGAAAGCTGATCTCGCAGGGAGCACAGCACGTCGTACAGTGCGGGTTCCGCCGAGCGCAGGGTCGCGTCCGCGTTCGGCGCGGCGGTATCAATCACGGTTCCGCTGGGCAGCACGAGCGTCATGGATTCGATCGTCCGGTACGTGTTCGCGGTGACACCGCAGGTCATGCCGGAGGAGTTGTTGGCGACCATGCCGCCGATCGTGCAGGCGATCTCACTGGCGGGATCCGGACCGAGTTTGGCGTGGTGGCGGGCCAACTGGGCGTTCACCTGCCGGACCGTCGCCCCCGGCTGGACCCGAACCCGGGCGCCATCGTCGAGCACCTCGATGTCACGGAAGTGGCGGCGGACGTCGAGGGTGAGGCCGGTGCTCAGCGCCTGACCAGACAGGCTCGATCCTCCGCCCCGCAGGGTCAGCGGCCAGCCCGAGGCGACAGCGACGGCCATGGCGAGCCCGACCTGCGCGGCGTTGCGGGGCCGGGCGATGGCCTGCGGGGTGGCGATGTAGTGCGACGCGTCCACCGCGAGGGCGAAGCGATCGATCTCGGCGGTGCTGATGCCGGCGTCCAGCCCCAAAACCCGTGTCAACTCCGCGACCGCTTTCGCGGGTGGGGTGCTCGTTGCGATTCTGGAGGCGATGGCGGTCATGACAGGCTCGATTCGGCTCGGTGCGTGTGGGACGCCCCAGTTGCCAGCGCCCCTGGTAGTGGTTCGACCATACGCCGGCCTCTCCCGACGCATGCCGATACCGTGCGAATCGGCCGCACGCCCGTTCCGCCTCCATCTCACGGGATGGACGGTCACACCATCTTTTCGGACGGCCTCGACGCGCGGTTGGGATCAGCCGCGGGGGCGGGGCCGGCCAGCCACCACCCCCGCTGATCGAGCTCCAAGGACTCACGAGTCCCCCTCGATTCCGCCACCCTGCGCGCCTGATCTCACCTATCGGGCGGGTTGATTTCCGTTTCCGCAGCGTTTTCCCTGGTTAGATGAGGGTTGAGCCCACGGGCTCGCAGTACTCCTTCATATCCTGTAGAGCAGCTAGGAAATGGTCCTAGGGTGTTCACACCCTCGAGGAGGATCCCGCCCCGTGAACGCTTCATCGTCCCCCCACACCGGCCTCAGCCGGCGCCGCCTGCTCCGCCTCGGCGGCGCGGCGCTGGCCGTCGGCACGGCGGCGTCCGTCACGGCCTGCACCAGGCCGTCGTCGGACGCGATCACCGCCCAACTCGTCCACGGCGCCACCGGCGGCAGCCTGAAAGACACGGTGGACCCGCATTTCCCCGTGGCCTACCCCGACATCGCCCGCGTCCGGCAGCTCTACGAGCCGCTGCTGCGCTACAACGCCGACTACACCATCGAGGCGTCCCTGGCGGAGTCGGTGGAGCCGAACGCGACGGCCACCGAGTGGACAGTGCGGCTGCGCCCCGACGTCACCTTCCACAACGGACGCCCCGTCCGCGCGTCCGACGTCAAGGCCAGCTACGAGCGCATGCTCGACCCGCAGAAGCCGGCGCCGTTCGCGACCGACCTCGTGCCGATCGTCGATTTGGCGGCCAGCCGGGTCGTGGACGACCGGACGTTCCGGTTCCACCTCAAGCGTCCGTACGCGGTCTTCGACCAGATCGTCGCCTCGTACGCGCTCGGCATCGTGCCGGAAGACTTCGACCTCTCCCACCCGGTCGGCACCGGGCCGTGGAAGTTCCAGCGATTCGTCCCCGGCCAGCGCAGCCACTTCCTGCGCTACGACGACTACTGGGATCAGCGCGCCGCCTTCGACGAACTCGTCATCCTCGACTTCGCCGACGACGCGGCCAAGGTGAACGCCCTGCTCGCCGGGCAGGTGCACACCATCGACAACCTTCCGACCTACCTCGCCGGCGCGCTCGACTCGCAGAGCGCGAGCCCGCTCGTCTCCGAGACCGGCGGCTGGGTGCCGTTCACGATGCGCGTGGACGCCAAGCCCTTCTCCGACGTCCGCGTCCGGCAGGCGATGCGGCTCATCGCCGACCGGCAGGAGATGATCAACCAGGCGCTCAACGGCTTCGGCCGGGTGGCGAACGACCTCTACGCGCCCTTCGACGACGACTACCTGGGCAACGACCTGCCGCAGCGGCAGCAGGACATCGACCAGGCCCGCTCCCTGCTGCGCCAGGCCGGCCAGCAGGACCTGGAGGTCGAGCTCGTCACCTCGACCGCCGTCGGCGCGGGCGGCGTCGAGTCGGCGAACCTGTTCGTGCAGCACGCGCGCAAGGCGGGCGTCCGGGTGCGGCTGCAGAAGGTCGACAGCAGCATCTTCTACGGCGAGCAGTACCTGCAGTGGGTGTTCGCCCAGGACTTCTGGGCGACGAAGCGGTACCTGCCGCAGGCGACGGCGGCGTCCCTGAAGAGCTCGCCCTACAACGAGACGCACTGGTATGACGAGCGCTACGCGGGGCTCATCGCCTCCGCGCAGCAAGAGCTCGACCGCACCCGCCGCCGGACCCTCCTCCAGGACGCCCAGCGCATGGAGTACGAGCAGGGCGGGTTCCTCATCTGGGCGTTCAAGAACCAGGTGGACGCCTACAGCGACTCCGTCACGGGGCTCGTGCCCGCGCGCGAGCACCCGGTGTCGTCGTTCCGCTTCAACCTCGTCAAGCCCGTGGAGACCCGATGAGCGTGACCTCCCCTCCCGCCGCCGAGCAGGAACCCCAGGACCCCGTCTCCGTGCCGGCCACCGAGGCGTCCGGACGATCGCCCGCCCGGGCCTGGACGCGGTGGATCCTCCGGCGCCTCGGCCTCGCCGTGCTGACCCTGTGGCTCGTCTCGGTGATCGTGTTCATCGCGACGTCGGCGATCGGCGACCCGGTCCGCGCGATCCTCGGCCGCGACTTCGACGTGAGCCCCGAGCGGGTGGCGTCCATTCGGGCCGAGTTGCACCTCGACGAGCCGCTGCCCGTGCGCTACGGCATCTGGTTCGGCAACCTGCTGCAGGGGAACCCCGGCAACTCGGTCGCGAACGGCCTGCCCGTCGCCGAACTGATCGGCGACAAGGTCGTCAACAGCGGGTTCCTCGTGCTGGTGACCGCCCTCGTGATGGTGCCCCTGTCGCTCGCGCTGGCGATGCTGTCGGCCCGCGGACGCGGCGGCCCGCTCGACAACGGCATCCAGTTCGTGACGCTGGCGCTGGCCGGCGTCCCGGAGTTCGTCACCGGCATCCTCCTCGTCGCGCTGTTCTCGACGAGCGTCTTCCACCTGTTGCCCGCCGTGACCGTGCTACCCGTGGGCTACATGCCGTGGGATCGACCGGCGAGCCTCATCCTGCCCGTCGCAACCCTGGTGATCGCCGTGACCCCCTACCTGGTCCGCATTCTCCGCTCGAACCTCATCGAGGCCCTCGACTCCGACTACGTCGAGTTGGCCCGGCTGAAGGGCGTCCCGGAGGGCCGCATCCTGCGCGAGCACGCGCTGCCGAACACGATCGTCCCGATGATCCAGGTGACGGCGCTGCAGCTCGCCTGGTTGGTCGGCGGCGTCGTCCTCATCGAGTACCTGTTCAACTACCCGGGCATCGGGGCCGCGCTGGTGGACGCCGTGCGTAACTCCGACTTCCCGGTCGTGCAGGCGCTGTCGATGATCATCGCGTCGGTCTACATCGTGGTGAACCTGATCGCCGACATCGCGTCCATCCTGCTGACGCCGCGCGCGAGGACGGGGATGGCCGCATGAAGACGTTCCTGAAAGACCCGAAGATCCTCATCGGGACGGTGTTGACGCTGCTGATCGTGCTGCTGGCCGTCGTCGGGCCGCTGCTCGCGCCGCACGGCGAGTACGACATCGTGGGGCGTCCGTTCACGCGGGAGGGGACCTTCCTCGGCACCGACTACCTCGGGCAGGACGTCTGGAGCCGCGTCCTGTACGGCGGCCGGTCCGTGCTCATCATCGCCGTGCTGGCGACGGCCGTCGGCGTCCTGCTGGGCATCGTCATCGGCGTGGTCGCGGCCTATGCGGGAGGCTGGCTCGACGAGATCCTGATGCGCGGCAACGACGTGCTGCTCGCCTTCCCGCAGATCCTGATCGCCCTGCTCGTGCTGAGCGCGGTCGACCAGCCGACGTGGTGGATGATCGTGCTGATCGTGGGCATCGCCCACGCGCCACGCGTCGCCCGCGTCTCGCGCGGCGTCGCCCTGACGTACGTGAACCAGGACTTCATCACCGCCGCCGAGGCGATGGGCGAGTCCCGCTGGCGGGTCGTCTTCACCGAGCTGGGGCCCAACCTGGCCGTCCCGCTGCTCGCGGAGACCGGCCTGCGCCTCACCTACTCGATCGGCATGGTCGCCGGCATCGGCTTCCTCGGCTTCGCCACCGACCCGGGGGCCGCCGACTGGGGGCAGATGACGAACGAGAACCGGCTGGGCCTGCTGGTGCAGCCGTGGGGCGTCCTGGCGCCGGTCCTCATCATCGGCCTGTTCACGATCGGGACGAACCTCATCGCCGACGGAATCGGCCAGCGCACCGCCAAGGGGGCCTCATGAGCACCGCAGCCCAACCGATCGAACCCGACGAGGCCGTCTGCACGGCGTCCGACCTGCGCGTCTCCCTGCGGGCCCGCGGCGTGGACGTGGTCGACGGCGTCGACCTCGTGCTGCGTCCCGGCAAGATCGTCGGGCTGGTGGGCGAGTCGGGGTCGGGCAAGACGACGTCAGGGACGGCGCTGCTCGGCTACGCCCGGACGGGCGCCGCGATCACCGGCGGGCAGATCATCGTCGCCGGGCACGACGTCCGGAGCATGTCGCCCGGCCAGGTGCGTCGCATCCGCGGCATCGACATCGGCTACGTCCCGCAGGACCCGAGCTCGGCGCTGAACCCCGCGATCCGCATCGGCGCCCAGCTCCGCGAGCTGCTCGACCTGCACAACGTCGGGACGCCCGCCGAGCGTGCGGACGCCATCCGGACGATCCTGCCCGAGGTCGGCCTGCCGAACACCGACGAGTTCCTGCGCCGCTACCCGCACCAGCTCTCGGGCGGGCAGGTGCAGCGGGTGGCGCTGGCGATGGTGTTCCTGCCGCGGCCGAAGGTGCTGGTGCTCGACGAGCCGACGACCGGCCTCGACGTGACGACCCAGTCGATGGTGCTGGAGACGCTCGATCGGCTGTGCGAGCGGTTCGCCGTCGCCGCGCTGTACGTCACGCACGACCTGGCGGTCGTCGCGACGATCGCCGACCGGGTCGCCGTGATGTACGCGGGCCAGCTCATCGAGATCGGGCCGGCCGCCGAGATCTTCAACCGCCCCGGCCACCCGTACACGCGGGCCCTGCTGAACGCGATCCCCCACCTGCATCGCTCGTTCGCGCTCACCGGCATCCCCGGCCGGACGCCGGCCCCGGGCGCGCGGCCGTCCGGGTGCCGCTTCCACGACCGCTGCGAGTTCGCGATCGCCGAGTGCGCGGCCACCGAGCCGGACTACGCCGACGTGGGCCCCCAGCATCACGCGCGGTGCATCCGCACCGGCGAGCTGCCGGCCTGGGATCCTCGCGCCCGCGCGGTCGCCGACACCGACCCGCAGCGTGAGCGCGACCTCGTGCTCACGGTGCAGGACCTGAACGTCTACTACGGCCCGGCGCACGTGGTGCACGACGTGGGGTTCGACCTGGCCCGCCGCGAGATCGTCGCGCTCGTGGGCGAGTCGGGGTCGGGCAAGACGACGATCTCCCGGTGCGTCGCCGGGCTGCACGACCAGTGGGACGGCGAGGTCGACCTCGGCGGCGAAGAGCTCGTCCGCAGCGCCCGCCGCCGGACGCCCGAGCAGCGCAAGCGCATCCAGTACATCTTCCAGAACCCCTACGGGTCGCTGAACCCGCGGCGGACGGTCGAGCAGATCCTGCTGCGCCCGCTGGAGCTGTTCGGGGTCGCCCACGGCCGCGCCGCCCGGGAGCGAGCGGCACAACTGCTGGACGCCGTCCAGCTCGGCGAGGGCGCCCTGTCGCTGCGCACCAACCGGCTCTCCGGCGGGGAGCGTCAGCGCGTCGCCATCGCCCGCGCCCTGGCGGCCGAGCCCGACATCCTCGTGTGCGACGAGATCACCTCCGCGCTGGACGTGTCGATCCAGGGCTCGATCACCGAGCTGCTCAACCGCATCAAGAACGAGCGCAGCATCTCGATGCTGTTCGTCACCCACGACCTCGCGCTCGTGCGCTCGATCGCCGACCGCGTCCTCGTGCTCCAGCACGGACGCCTCGTCGAAGGCGGGCTGGCCGCCGACGTCCTCGACCGCCCGGAGCAGACCTACACCCAGGACCTCCTCGCCCACACCCCCACCCTGGAGCACACGCTGGAGTAGGCGCCGGACAATCCCCCGGGACGCCCTCCCATGCCCGCCACCGTATCCCGCGATGTGGCCGTCGGCGTCCGCCGGACGCCGGCCCTTCCGCGCCGCCCTGTCCGCGAGGCATGATGTGCGCGCCGCCCACGAGGGGGAGAAGTCGTGAATTACCTGCCCGTCCCGCCGCTGGAACAGACCCTGCAGCGGTATTTGGCGACCGTCCGTCCGCTGCTCGACGAGTCGGAGTACCGCGCGACCGAGCGCGTGACCGCGGAGTTCGGGGCGTCCGACGGGCCGGCCTGCCAGCAGGCCCTGCTGGACTTCGCGGCCCAGGAGGACGCCGACGGCCGCTCCTGGCTCTCGGACGCCTGGCTGGACGGGTACCTCGCCGTCCGGAAGCCGCTGCCGCTGGCCAGCAACGTCGGGTTCCAGCTCAACTGGACCCTGTCGTCGCGCGACTGGGCGGGCGTCGCCGACCTGATCTACCGCTTCGCGGCGGTGCACCTGGCGTACCTGCGCGGCGAGGTGACAGACGACCCGTCGCCCCGGGGCGGGTGGCGATGTCTGCGGCAGTGGAGCTATCTGGCCGGAGGCGTCCGGCGGCCGCACGCGGAGCACGACGAGTTCGTCCCCGGCCCCGAGGGGGCCGCCGGGCGCGAGATCGTCGTGCTGTGGCGGGGGCGGGCGTCCGCGCTGACCGTCAGCGACGATGCCGGCCAGCCGCTCGCGCCGCCGCTGCTGCGGGACGCCCTCGACACGCTGACCGGCGCCCCCGACACCCTCTTCACGGTGCCGTCGTACCTGGGCGGGGCGAAGGCGTCCGAACACCTGGATGCCCTGCTGGCCGACCCGGCCAACGCCGAGACCTACCGGCGCATCACCGACGCGATCTTCTGCGTCGCGATCGCCGACGACCCCGACGACGACGCGACGCACCTCGAACGGCTCACGTTCAAGCTGGGCAAGACGTGGGCCCACAAGCCGGTCACCTACCTGGTCTGCCCCGCGGACGGCTTCGTCGGCATGCACGTCGAGCACAGCGTCGTCGACGGCTCGACGCTGAAGGCCGTGGTCGCGCGGGCCCAGCAGGTCGTCCCCCCGGTCACCCACGAGCCGGGGGCGTCCACGACGATGGCCGGCCTGAAGTGGCAGGTCTCCGACGACCGATCGGACGCGATCGCCGCCGACGCGGCCGCCTACCGGCGCCGGGTGCCGAACTACCGGGTGCGGATCGTCCGGACGCCGTTCGACCCGCCGAGCGACCCGCCGTTCAAGCTGAGCCTGGACGCCTGCCAGCAGTTCGTCCTGCTGTACGGGCAGCTCGTGGCCACCGGCGGCCTGCGCAGCACGTACGAGGCGGTCGACATGCGCGAGTACCAGGCGGGGCGCACCGAGTGCCTGCGCCCGAACACACCCGAGGCGGTCGAGCTGGCCGGCGCCCTGAAGCGCCGCCGCGCGACGCCGGAGCTGCTGCACGCCGCCCTGGACGCCCACCGCGAGCGCGTGCGCGCCTGCAAAGAGGGCCAGGCGATCGACCGGCACCTCTTCGGCCTGAAGTTCGCCGCCGGACGCCTCGGGCGCGACGTCGAGTTCTTCCGCGACGAGGGGTATCGGCGGCTCGTGGACGACTTCCTGTCGACGACGTCGTTGGGCGACACCGACCAGTTCCTCCGCTACGCGTTCGCGCCCGCCGTGATGGACGGCATCGGCGTCAGCTACCACGCGGTGCCCGACGGGTTCGAGTTCGTCCTGACCTACCGCGAGTCGAAGTGCCCGCACCTGGAGCCGTTCGCCGCCGCGCTCCCCACGGGAGCCGTGCTCTTGGCGGCGGTCGTCCGGAAGGCCGCGGCCGGCTGAGGGCCGGCCGACCGCCGGGGTCGCCGAGGCCGGTCAGCCGCCCAGCAGGACGTCCTCGACGCCGCCCACGCCGACGATGCGTCCGCCGCGCATCACCGCGATCCGGTCGGCCAGAGCCCACGCCAGGCCGCGGTCGTGGGTGATGACGAGCGCGCCGAGCCCGCGGGCGTCCCGGAGGTGCGCGAGCAGCGCCACGATCTCCGCGCGGACCGTGGCGTCCAGGCTGGAGACCGGCTCGTCGGCGACCAGCAACTCCGGGTTCAGCGCCAACGCCCCCGCGATCACGACGCGCTGCCGCTGACCGCCCGACAGCTCCGAGGGGAGGGCGCCCAGCAGGCGCTCGGTGGGTTCCAGCTCGGCGGCGCGGAGGGCGTCCTCGACGAGAGTTCGCTCGTCGCCGGGCACGCGGTGGATCCGCAGGCCCTCGGCCACCGCGTCCCACACCGTCTGCCGCGGGCTGAGGGCGGCGTCCGGGCTCTGCGGCACGAACTGCACGCGCCGCCGGAACGCCCGCAGGGCCGCCCCGCGCGGCAGCGGGCGCCCGTCGAACAGCACCTTCCCCGACGTCACCCCTTGCAGACCGAGCATCGCCCGGGCGAGCGTCGTCTTGCCCGCACCCGAAGGCCCCACGAGGGCGACGATCTCGCCGCGCTCGATCGCCAGGGACGCCTCCGCCACGGCCCGCGTCCGGACGCCGCGCCCGGCCAGGTCGACCGTCACCCCGGACGCCTCCAGCCGCCCGCCCGTACCCGTCGGCGGGCGGGACCGCGGCCGGCGCACCGACCGGTCGCCGACGGCGAGGGACGCCGCGGCCAGCCGGCGGGTGTAGGGGTGCCGGGCGTGCTCGAGGACGTCCGCGGACGGCCCCTCCTCCACGATGCGGCCCGCCTGCATCACGACGAGCCGCTCGCACGCCCGGGCGAGCATCGGCAGGTCGTGGCTGATCAGCAACAGCGACAGCCCGCGCTCGCGGACGAGCGCGCCCAGGGTGTCCTGGATCCGCGCGGCGACGTCGGCGTCCAACGCGGACGTCGGCTCGTCCGCGATGACGATCTGCGGGTCGCACGCCAGCGCCATGGCGATCAGGACGCGCTGCCGCTGCCCCCCGGACAACTCGTGTGGGAACGCGCCCGCCCGCGCCGGCGACAGCCCCACCGACCCCAGCAACTTCTCGACGCGCGCCCGGCGGCCGCGGCGTCCGATCCAGTCGGCGCCGGGATGCAGCCGCAGCGCCTCCGCGATCTGCCAGCCGACGCTGCGCACCGGGTTCAGGCTGCTGGCCGCGCCCTGGAACACCACGGACGCCGACGTCCAGCGGACCGCACGGAGGCGTCCGAAGGAGAGGTCGCGGACGTTCTCCCCGTCGAGCAGAATCTCCCCGCGCACCCGCGCCGACCTCGGCAACAGCCGCAGCGCCGACAGCGCGAGCGTCGTCTTCCCGCAGCCCGACTCGCCCGCCAACCCGACGGTCGCGCCGGCGGGCACGCGCAGCGACACCCCGTCGACGGCCAGCACCCCGGACGCCTCCGGCTCGCCCCGACGGGCCCGGGCCGTCCCCGGACGCCCCGCCCGGTACTCGACCGAGACGTCGCGCCACCGCAGCTCGGCCATCTCAGCGCCCCCCGAGCCCCACGGTCAGGGACCGCTCGAACCCGCGTCCCACCAGCGTGAATGCCAGCACGACGGCGACGATCGCCAGCCCCGGCGGCAGCACGAACCACCAGAAGCCCGCGGTCGCCGCGCCCGTCTCGGACGCCTCCCGCAGCATCGCCCCCCACGAGGGCGCCAGCGGGTCGCTCAGCCCCAGAAAGGCCAGCGTCGACTCCATGATGATGGCCATTCCCACCGCGAGGTTCGCGTGCGCGAGCACGAGCGGCCCGAGCGCGGGGAGGACGTGCCGCCCGAGCACGTGCCACCCGGACGCCCCCAGCGCCCGCACCCGCTCCACGGACGGCCGCGCCTCGATCGACATGGTCTGCGCCCGGACGACCCGCGCCAGCGTCGACCAGGACGTCAGCCCGATCGCGGCGACGATCGTCCAGACGCCGGGCTGCAGCACCGCCGAGAGCGCCAGGGCGAGCACCAGCCCTGGCACCACGACGAAGAAGTCGATCACCCGCAGCAGCGCCGCCTCGAGCCAGCCGCGGGCGTGACCGGCGGCCAGCCCGACGCTCGTCCCCAAGACCACCGCCAGCACGCTCGACGCCACGCCGACGAGCAGCGACACCCGGGCGCCCCAGGCCAGCAGGCCGGCGACGTCCCGGCCGGACGGATCGGTGCCCAGCCAGTGCGCCCACGACGGCGGCTGGTTCACCGGCGCGGTCACGCGGGTGGGGTCGAGGGTTTCTGCCGGGACCAGCGCGGGCGCGGCCAGCGCGATCGCCGTCACGCACGCCAGCAGCCCGAGCCCGATCGCGGCGTTGGGCGGGACGCCGGCCCGCCTCCCGGCGGAGGACGCCGTCCGCAGGCCCGGCCGCGTCCGGCCGCCGGGCCGGCCCTCGCCGCCCATCACGTCCCCCTCAGCCGAGGGTCGATCAGACGGTAGACGACGTCGGCGAGGGCGTTCGAGACGACGGCGGTCGCGCTGAAGACGAGGAACGTCCCCTGCAGCAGCGGCAGGTCCGGGGCGCTGAGCGCCTGATAGGCGAGGTAGCCGAGCCCCGGCCAACTGAACACCGACTCGACGGCGATGGCCCCGCCGATGACCTGCCCGAGCATGAGGAACACCAGCGTCACCGTCGGCAGCAGCGCGTTCGGCAGGACGTGCCGCGCCCGGACACCGTCCTCCGGCAGCCCCTTCGCCCGCGCGGTCGTGAGGTAGCCCTCCCCCAGCTCCCCCAGCACGGACGCCCGCATCGTCAGCGTGTACTGCGCGAACTGCACGGCGGCCAGGGTGAGCGCAGGAAGCACGAGGTGCCGGGCGACGTCCCACGCGAGGGCCGCGCCCGAGGCGTCCGACCCGGGGGTGACCATGCCCCCGGTCGGCAGCGGCCCGCCGAACGCCATCAGCAGCAACAGCCCTAGCCAGAAAGCGGGCACCGACCAGCCCACCACCGCCGCGGCCGTGGCCGCCCGGTCGAACGCCGACCCTCGGCGCCAGCCCGCCCGCTGCCCCAGCCACACCCCGAGCGAGACCGACAGCACGAGGGCGGCCCCGGTCAGCAACAGCGTCGGGCCCACGCGCTCGGCGATGAGCCGCGCGACCGGCTGGTCGTAGAAGTACGAGCGCCCGAGGTCCCCGCGCAGCAGCGAGGCCGCGTAGTCGACGAACTGGGTGACCAGCGGCCGGTCGAGCCCGAACTCGTGCCGCAGCCGGGCGACCTCACCGGGCGTCACCGGACGACCCCGCGTCAGGGTCAGCACCGGGTCGCCGGGCAGCACGCGGAACAGGAAGAACCCGAGCACGGCCACCATCCCGAGGCTCACCAGCGTACCGACCACCCGGGACGCCGCCCTCCGGACGCTCATCTCACCCCGCCCGGGTCCCGCTCGGCCGCCGGCTCACGGTCGCCTCACTCGCGCTCGTCGGCCGACCGCCGCCGCCGGACCAGGTAGATCGCGCCACCCGCGAGGGCCACCGTCACGAGGATCCCGGCGATTGAGGCGCCGCTCACGGCATCGGACGCCGGCCCCGCACCGGGCGCCGCGGACGCCCCGGGCGTCCCCTCCGCACCCGCGGCGTCCCGGGGGGTCGCCGAGTAGAGGCCCCAGTAGGAGTTCTGCCCGGTGATCGGGCCCGTGCCGGTCGGCTGCCGCTGGAAGTCGTTCCAGCGGTCGGAGCGGTAGGCCTCGAGTTGGTCGGGGTAGTAGAGCACGTCGAGGACGTTCGCGTCGTACAGCCGCCCGAACGCGCGCTTGACGAGGTCGGCGCGGTGGGCCGCGTCCAACTCGGCGTGCTGGGCGGCGAACAGCCGGTCGAACTCGGCGTCGCAGAACCCCACCTCGCTGAGTCGCCCGGAGCCGTCGGTGTTCGGCCGCGAGGAGCACTGGTTGATCGAGAGCTGGAAGTCGGGGTCGGGCCCGACGGCCCAGCCGGTGAGCAGCAGGTCGTAGTTGCCGACCGCGCTGTCCTGGTCGGTCTTGGCGTCGGAGACGATCTGGACGGTCGTCCGGACGCCCACCCGCTCCAGCCACGACCGCACGTACTCCCCGATGCGGGCCAGGTCGGGGCTGGAGTTGCGTCCGAGCAGGCGCAACGTCAGCGGCCGTCCGGACGCCTTGTCCACCCTGACGCCGTCGGCGCCGCGCCGGTAGCCGGCGGCGTCCAGCAGGCGTCCGGCCTCGTCGGGATCGAACGTGCGCGGGGACGCCCCCGCCGGCAGCCCGAAGTAGGCCGGGTAGACGGTCGGGATCTGGGTCACGCCGGGCTTGGCCCGGCCGCCGAGCACCCGCTCGACGATCGTCGCGTTGTCGATCGCGAGAAACACGGCTCGCCGCACCGCCGGATCGCGCAGCGCCGGGTTGCCGTTCCCCATCGGCTGGTTGGCGGAGGAGGCCATCCCGGGGTTGGCGGTGAGACCGATGTAGCGCCGCCCGGCCCCGGCGCTCGTCGTCACCCCCGGCACGCCGCTCAGGGCGTCGAACTGGGCGTTGGTCAGCCCGGACACCAGGTCGATCTCCCCGGTCCGCAGCCCCTGGACGGCGGCGTCCATGTTCTTGTACCAGACCCACCGCAGCCCGGCGGCCCGGGGGGCGCCGCGCCAGAACCGCGGGTTGGCGGCCAACTCGAGCGACTGCCCCTTGTCGAGCTTCGTCACGACGAACGGCCCCGAACCCACGACCGGCTCGGTGACGTCGTCGAGGTAGTGCGCGGCGTCACGGTTTTCCCAGACGTGCCGCGGGACGATCGGGATGTCGATGCCCGGGTTCGCCGCCTGCGGAGCCTTGGTCGTGATCACCAGCGTGCGCGGGTCGCGCGCGACGGCGGAGGCGACGTTCGCGACCAGCGTGCCGTTGGCGGTCGCGAGCTCGGGCTTGGTCATGATCTGGTTCAGCGTCCAGGCGGCGTCGTCGGCCGTCGCGGGCTGCCCGTCGGACCACACGCGCCCGTCGGGCACGGTGAACGTCCACGTCCGGCCGTCCGGGCTGGTCTCCCAGCGGTCGGCGAAGCCGCCGACCGGCTCGTTCTGCAGCCCCGACTCCACCAGCGACTCGAACTGCATGCGGTTCACGTTGATCGACGACAGCAGCGCCGTCTTGAACGGATTCAGCGTGTCGATCTGGGCCACGATCGCGATGCGCAACACGGACGCCTCCGCCGCTCGCGCGGGGACGCCCGCGAGCGACGCGAGGGTCACCAGGATCGCGGCGGCGAGAGCGGCAAGCCGCCGGACGGTCGTCGTGCTCATGAGGACTTCCTGTGGGGTCGGTATGCGACACTGTGACACAGCCACCCCCCTTCGAGGGTGCCAGCCACGGAATTTCGTTCATCAAGTGTGAACACTCGCCGACCGGACGCCCCCGGCTCCGCCCCGAGCGTGGGCTGCGCGTCCGCCCGACGGGTGAAAGACTGGTTATATGCCGTCGCTCGCCGAACGCGTCCTCGACCTGATGTGGCCGGGGCACCCGAAGACGCCGCGCGGGGTGGTCGAACGGCTCGTGCCGATCGTGCTGAACCTGCTGCGGCTGACGTTCGCGTGCATCGTCGCCTACCTGCTGACGGTCGTCGTCCGCGACGGTCCGCCCGACATGACCGGCACGCTGACCGCGCTGCTGGTCATGCAGGCGTCCGCGCAGAGTTCGGCGAAGATGGCGCTCGTCCGGGTCGCGGCCGTGCTGTGCGGCGTCGGCATCGCGCTCGGCGTCGCCGCGCTCGTCGGCCTGCACTGGTGGTCGCTGGCGTTCGTCATCTTCGCCGCGCTCGTCGTCGCCAAGGCGTTCCGGCTCGACGACCAGGCGCTCGAGGTGCCGATCAGCGGCATGCTGATCCTGGCGTCCGCCGGCCAGCCGATCGCCGCCGAGACGCGCATCGTCAACACGCTCATCGGGGCGGCCGTCGGCATGGTGATGCCCCTGCTGCTGCCGCCGACGATCCCGGCGCGGCGGGCGTCCGGGGCGGTGCGCGACGTGGCCCGGCGGCTGCACGACATTTACGCCGAGACCGCGAAGCAGGCCGCCGCGGGCCCGGTCACCCGCGACACGTGCACGCCGGGGCTCGAGCAGCTTCGGGACACCGTCAAGCTCGTGACCAGGGCGAACGACAAGATCAAGGACGTCTCGGACCTCCGCAAGTGGAACACCCGCGCCGTCGGCATCGCCAACATCGCCCCGCTGCTGCAGACCGCCCTCGACACCCTCGACCGCTGCCTGCTGGCCTCGCGCGTGCTCTTCCTGGCCGTCACCGAGGAGGCGCCCGAAGAGCAGACCCTGCACGACGGCTTCGGCACGGAGACGAGAATCGCGTTCGCCGCGGTCCTGCGCGACATCGGGCTCTGCCTGGACGCCTACGGCGCCCTCATCGAGGCCGAGGCAGGCGGGATCGAGAGCGACACCGACCGGCTGTTCGCCGAACGGATGGCGTCCGCGCAACAGACGCGCCTCGACCTGACGCAGATCATGGTCGACTCGCCCCACGACACCGAGGAGTGGATGTTCCACGGCGCGATGCTCGCGGCCATCGACCACCTGCTCGACTACCTCGACGTCGAGGTCCGGCTGCGCGCCCGGCACGACTGGAAAGCGTCCCAGGCCGGTCGCGCGGTGCCCGCCGACGTGGCGCGCGTCAACCGGGTGAACCTGCTGCAGTTCAGCCGCGCCCGCCGGCTCATCCGCGAGGGCGAGGTCACCAACCCCGATCTGCAGGCCAACTTCCTCGGCAACGAGCAGCCGACCGAGATCATCCCGGTCGTGCGTCCGCGACACCCCAAGACGCCGCCCCGGCACCCCAAGACACCGCCGCGGCACCCCGACTCCCCCTCCGACCACGACGCTCACTGAGCGCGAAAGGACATCCCGATGACGGCCCGATCAGGCGCGCGACGCGTGGTCTCCCTCGTCCCGTCCCTCACCGAGGCCGTCGCGAGCGTGGACGCCTCCGCGCTCGTCGGCGTCACCGACTGGTGCACGCACCCGGCCGGACTGGACGCCCGGCGCGTCCGCGGCACCAAGAACCCCGACACGGCCGCGATCATCGAACTGAACCCCGACGTCGTCCTCGCCAACCGCGAGGAGAACCGCGAGATCGACGTCGCCCGCCTCCGCGCCGCCGGGCTGCCGGTCTGGGTGAGCACGATCGACAGCCTGCAGGAGGCGTTCGACGAGCTGGACGCGATGTTCGTCGATGTCCTGCGCTGGGACGCGCCCGCCTGGCTCCCCGAGGCGCGCCGGCTCTGGGCGACCCCGCTGCCCGACCGCGGCACGTGCGCCTGCCCGATCTGGCGCGACCCCTGGATGGTCGTCGGCGGCCGGACGTTCACCTCCGACGTGCTCGCGCACCTCGGCTGGCGCAACGTGTTCGCCGGACGCCCGCGCTACCCGCACGTCGAACTGCACGAGATCGTGGACGCCGCCCCCGACCTGGTCGTGCTGCCGGACGAGCCCTACCCGTTCGGCCCCGCGGACGCCGCCGCCCTCGGTGGGCTGCCGACGCGGCAGGCGTCCGGACGGCTGCTCATGTGGTACGGCCCCAGCCTGCTGGAGAAGCCGGAGCTGTAGGCGTCCGCCCAGGGGGCCGTCCGAGTCGAGGGGCGCGCGAAGCCGCGCCGGCGGCGTCCGGTCAGGTGAACATGCGCGGGGGCTCGCCGATGAACGTGTTCAACGGCCACCCCCTCACGCCGGCGTCGACCGCGAACACCGACCCCGCGGCCGGCTCGTCGGCCAGCCCCAGCGACGACGACGTGCAGAACAGCGTGCGGTGCCCCGGGCCGCCGAACGTGCAGGCGGTGATCTGCGACACGGGGAAGCGGATCTCGTCGGTGAGATCGCCGTCGGTCGAGTACCGGCGGACGCACCCGCCGCCGTTGAGCGCGATCCACACCCCGTCTTCGGTGTCGACGGTCAGCCCGTCGGGACGCCCCTCCTCGGGCTGGAACGAGAGAAAGATCCGCTGGTTGGTGAGGCCGGACGCCCACGAGTAGTCGAACTCGTAGGTACGCATCGCGGCCGTGTCGTTCAGGTAGGCCGTCTGCCCGTCGGGCGAGAAGGCCATGCCGTTGGACGTCGTCAGGTTCGACACCACCGGCACCGCTCCGGCCTCCCCGGAGTCGATGCGGTACAGCAGCGCGATATCGTCCAGCCCCGCATAGCTCGTGGTGCCCGCGTAGAAGCGCCCGTGTGGGTCGCAGGCGCCGTCGTTGAACCGCTGCCGAGCGTCGGCGAACAGTTGGCCCCACGGCGTCAGGTCGCTCAGATCGTCGCGCGCCGCGATGGCGAGCCCCCGCTCGGTCGCCACGATCGCGCCGCCCCGGTCGCGCGGGCGCAGGCACGCGGCCACGCGCGACCCGACCGACACCTCGCTCACCGAGCCGTCGCTCTCCAGCGTCAGGATCGCCCCGGCGTACAGATCGACGAACCGGAGCACGCCGAGCCGCGGCCACCACACCGGGCTCTCGGCGTGATGGGCCACCACATCGGTGATGCGCTCGGGCCGCATGGGCCAAAGCTACTTCAGCGGCCCGGCTCCGCGGAACCGAACCAAACTGGAGATCTGAGCGATCTCGCACCGGGCGTCACAGGTCGAGGGCCAGCGGCGCGGCCGCCATCGCGCAGAACACCACGCATGCCACGACGGTGAGCATCATCATCATCAGGATCATCATGGCGTCCAGCCTGCCCGAGCCCTCTGACAAAAACATCGCCCGCCGGGCCCGATCGGCCGCCCCACCGGGGGCTGAGCCCCGGATGCCCCCCGTAGTACCGTGGCCGCATGGCGCTCAGCGTGTTCGACCTGTTCAGCGTGGGAATCGGG